>JAOACK010000003.1 GCA_026417875.1 Thermodesulfovibrionales bacterium
TTAAGGGTGTGAACAAACTCCGTACCCTTTTTACCTGTCCTTCTGAACCTTATATTTGCCCTCCTTGCCTGATAGGCCTCGAAATTAGAGCAGGAGGAAAACTCCCTGTATCGCCTCTGTCCTGGAAGCCAGACCTCTATATCATAGGTCTTGGAGGCAGAGAATCCAAGGTCTCCTGTGCAGAGACATACAAGCCTGTAAGGAAGTCCAAGTTTCTTTAAAATCTCCTCAGCATCAGCTGTTAGGGTTTCAAGCTCTTCATAGGAATCCTCTGGTTTGACAAATTTTACAAGCTCAACCTTGTTGAACTGATGCTGTCTTATGAGTCCCCTGATATCCTTACCATATGAACCTGCTTCTTTCCTGAAACAGGGTGTATAGGCAGTGTAATAAATTGGAAGGTCCTCCTCTCTTAAAATCTCTTCTCTATGAATGTTTGTTACAGGAACCTCGGCAGTTGGTATGAGATAGAGTTCAGGGTCAAGTGTTCTGAAAAGTTCTATTTCAAACTTTGGCAGCTGTCCTGTGCCTGTCATGCTCTGGCGATTAACAAGAAGGGGTGGAAATATCTCTATGTATCCCTTTGATGTGTGAGTATCAAGCATGAAATTAATAAGGGCTCTCTCAAGTTTTGCACCGGCTCCTTTCATGATGCTGAATCTTGTCTGGCTTATCTTTGTTGCCCTCTCAAAGTCTATTATCCCAAGTGTTTCCCCTATGTCCCAGTGATTCAGAGGCTCAAAATCAAATTCCCTGGGTTCACCCCACCTTCTTATCTCTACATTATCTGAATCATCTTTGCCGGGAGGAACACTCTCATGTGGCATATTGGGGATATTAAGCAGCAGATTGTTTAATTCTTCTTCTAGGTTTCTGAGGGTCTCCTCCATTTCGGCGATCCTGTCAGATACTGCCTTGGCCTCAGATAATCTGGACTCAATCTCAGGTGAAATGTCCTTCTTTGCTGCTCTGAGCTCTGATATCTCCTTTGAAATTCTGTTTCGTTTCTGCCTCAGTTCTTCAACCTCTCTGAGAAGGGACAATCGCATTGAATCTTTCTCTAGAAAGGAATCAAGAATTTCTGTCCCGTAACCCCTTAGATTAAGGGCAGACCTGACCTTATCAGGATTTTCTCTTATAAATTTTGGATCAAGCATGATATATTAAAATAACAAAAGAATGCTAAAAAGTAAATCTGAGGTGTAAAGCTGGATATTCTTGTTTTCATAAGTGCACTGGTAATTACTACAGGTATTTCCCTGCTTATAACTTATGCATTAACAAGATTTACAGGTCTCAGGAGAATTCCTGAGTTTGAAGATGCGGGTGTGATTTTGAAAGCGATAAAGGAAAGGATTGAAAATGAGGATTTTCCACTTGACATTAAGGATTTAGCAAGGCTCAGAGAATTTCTTAACGAAAGGATATTAACTGAGTTACAGGAATCAGCAAAGGAACTGAACATTCTTTTTATGATAATGAAGAGAGAACTTGTTCCAATGCTGGATACCTCAGGATTAATTGAGAGCTCAGAGGATGAGCTCAGACGTGCCCTTTCCATCGAACAATTTATCATAAAATGTGGGGAGGATAGTCTTTCTGAAGAGGAACTCTTGAAAATACCGTCGGAGAAAGAAAGGCAGGTTTTTATTCTCAGGGATGATGTATTAAAAAGATTCTGCAAAGAATTAAAAGAAAAAAATTCTGTAAAGAGATTTCTGGAGGCCAAGAGGGACTTTTTATCACTAATAGAGAAGCTGGTATCAAAGATAGATGGATAGAAAAAACCATAGGAGAACCCTTAAAGAGATATTCATAAAGCTCTACAGTACCTTTGGTCCCCAGCACTGGTGGCCTGCCGAAACACCCTTTGAGATTGCTATAGGAGCTATCCTTACTCAGAATACGAACTGGCAGAATGTAGAGAGGGCGATCAGAAACATTAAGGAAAGGGGAATTCTTGAACCAGCTAAACTTTATGTTATCAAAACAGATGAGCTTGCTAAACTCATCAGGCCTGCTGGATATTATAATGTCAAGGCTAAAAGGCTTAAAATCTTTGTTGATTTTTTAGTAAGGGAATTTTCCGGTCGGATAGAGAATATGGCTTTAATGGATACAGAGGATATCAGAAAAAGACTCCTTGAGCTTGATGGCATCGGACCGGAAACTGCTGATTCTATTATCCTTTATGCACTGAATAAACCCGTCTTTGTTATTGATGCTTATACAAAGAGGGTGCTTTCCAGGCATGGTATAATTGAAGAAAATGCCTCTTATGAAGAGGTTCAGTCCCTTTTCCATAAAAATCTTGAAAGGGACAGTGCTCTTTATAATGAATATCATGCCCTTTTTGTTAGACTTGGTAAAACCTTCTGTAAAACAAAACCAGTCTGCGAAGGATGTCCTTTAGATGAGCGGAATAATAAAAAGAAAGGTAAAAAAGGCAAAAATTAAAGAGAATACCCTTCATATTGAAGAGGTTGATGACCCCATAGCAGTGGAGAGGGCCTTAAGGATCAGGGTAAATGGAAAGGATGTCCTGAGACTTTACTGTACACCACTCATGGTAAGAGAACTGGTTGTGGGTCTTCTCCTTGGCGAGGATATTATAAGGGGCTCATGGTGTGCTGAAAGGATGGAGATTTTATACGGAGACGAGATAACGGTGAATGTCATTGCAGAGGAAGAGCCTGTTCTTGAGGGTGTAACTATTACATCAGGATGTGTTGGTGGTTTAACCTTTGAAAAAAAGGAGCTGAGACATGTGGGAAGCCAGTCCCTTAGACTTGAACCCTTCAGGCTAAAGGAATTATTCAATGAATTCCAGCTTCGCTCCATACTCTACCGTAGCACTGGATGCATACACAGTGCAGCGCTTTCTGATGGCAAAATACTACTTGCCTTTGCCGAAGATATAGGAAGACATAATGCCATTGACAAGATTATAGGTTATTCTATTCTTGAGAGAATTGAACTTGAGGGCAAGATTATCTTTGCCAGTGGAAGGCTCTCTTCAGAGATGATAACCAAGTGTGCACGATGGTCAGTACCTGTTGTGGTCTCAAGGACAGCGCCAACAACGAGGGCCCTTGATATAGCTGAAAGAACAGGAATGACAGTTGTAGGTTTTATGAGGGCTGATCGTTTTAATGTCTATACCCATCCTGAAAGGATATTATAGTTCCATTATCCTCTTTTTGAGAATCAGTATCTCAAAACTCAGTGCCGCCATTGATGAGATTCTTAAAAGATGGGAAATATTAGCATTAAGCACCGATTCGTTACCGTTGTCAATATAAAGCATTAAGACAATCCTGTCCCTTATGTTAACAGGAATGAGAAGAGCATCCTGTGGTGCTCCACCGAGAAACTTTATAATTCCTTCATTTCCTTTTATTTTCAGCACCGGTCCCCTGTAATAATTTTTTGTTCTTAAAACCTCTGAGAAGATAGAGGTCTCCTCCTCGGGCAATTCAAATCCCTCAATATTCAACCCCTTTGCCTTCCATCCCGTGATCTTCCCATCTTTTATTAAAAAAAGTGCTGCCCTTTCAGCTATTCTCCTTGCTTCATTTAGAAGGATTGCTCCAATCTCGTCTCTGTCTTTCACTCCCGCAAGTGCCTCTTTTATTTTATTTATTGATTCTTCTTTAATCTCATCCTGTTCAGGCCTTTCTCTCTCAGGAATGCTTATGTATCTCAGGTCTCTCTTTATTCCGTAATATTTTTCCATTGCAAACAGAAGTCTCAATTCAGTAATAACATATGGTATGATATCAAATCCTGTTGTGAACCTCAGTTCATCAATAGCTCTCATGTCCTTTGGATTGAGCATTGCTACATGGAGCCTATTTTTGTCCTTTCTGAAGGGTATGATCCTGTATTTTTCTATTGTTTCCTTGTTTAAGCAAGCTGTAACATCTTCTGGCACCGAATTCAATTCTTTTAAAGGTACTGCCGGCAGTCTGAAGTATTTGCTTAAGAACTGTAGAAGTTCATCTTCTTTGATAACGCCAAGTTCTACAAGATTTGTCCCTATTCTGCCACCGAAGATTACCTGTCTTTCTAGGGCCATGTTTAGCTGAGCCGGGGTTATTAGACCTTCCTTTACTAAAGCCTCTCCGAGTTTCATATCTCTATATTGTATTTTTTAAGTCTGTATCTGAAGGACCTGAAAGTGAGACCCAGAAGTCTGGCTGCCTCAACCTTTGTATTCTTTGTAAGTTTAAGGGCTTTCATTATATATTGCTTTTCTATCTCCTCCACGATCCTGTCAAGGTTTATACCTGATGGGGTCAGTTCAGGAATGAGTGGTTTTTCTTTTGCATCTATTATAATCTCAGGAGGCAGGTCTTTTAATTCAATCAGGTCAGAGCTTACTAAAAGGCATAGCCTTTCAATAACATTCTCAAGCTCCCTCACATTACCTCTCCACCTGTAATTCTTTAGTGCCTCCATTGCCTCTTGAGAGATACTTTTCCCGGGATGGTATTTTTTTATAAAATGCTCTATGAGTAAAGGTATATCTTCTCTTCTTTCCCTGAGAGGAGGGATATGGACAGGAATTACATTAAGTCTGTAATAAAGGTCTTCTCTAAATTTTCCTTCTTCCACCTCCTTTTTTATATCCTTATTTGTAGCAGCAATTATTCTAACATCTACCTTTATATCAGAGATTCCGCCAACCCTTCTGAATGTTCCATTTTCTATTACTCTAAGGAGTTTTGCCTGTAGACTGATGGGCATGTCTCCTATCTCATCAAGAAATACTGTACCACCATCGGCAATCTCAAAAAGCCCCTGTTTGTTATAATGGGCATCTGTGAAAGCACCTTTCATATGTCCGAAGAGTTCACTTTCTAGCAACCCCTCTGGAAAGGCTGCACAGTTTATTGCAACAAATTCTTTGCTGGCTCTGGGACTGAGCTTATGAAGGGCATGGGCAAATAGCTCTTTACCCACACCGCTTTCACCTGTGATTAAAACATTTGAACTTGACTGTGCAATCCTTGGAAGGGCCTCCATGAGGGTTTTCATCTTTTCACTGCTGTAAATAATATCTGAAAGTGCCTCGGTTCTTTTAAGACGTTCCTGAAGTGAAAGTCTTGAGACAAATTTCTTTCTCTCAAGAGCTCTCTTTATAACAACTCTGATCTCCTCTATCTTGAATGGTTTTTCTATATAATCATAGGCACCGAGCTTTATTGCCTCAAGGGCTGATTCTGTTGTACCATAGGCCGTTATCATAATAACCACTGTATCAGGAGAGACCTCTTTCACCTTTCTGAGCACCTCAAAACCATCAGCTCTGGGCATCTTAATATCTGTAATTACAAGGTCAAATATATCTTTTTCCAGTGCCTCTATAGCAGCTCTACCATCCCTTACAGAAAGGGTCCGGTAACCCTCCTCCTGAAGAAAGATTTCAAGAACCTCCCTCATTCCCTTTTCATCCTCTGCAATCAATATCTTTGCCCTGTCCTGATTTGTCTGTTTTGTTTTTTCCATGTTATTCACTTTGGTAAAATCACCTCAAAAGTTGTTCCAGGATCATTGTTTCTTACAGATATTTTACCACGATGCTCTTCTATTATCTTATAAGCAATTGAAAGGCCAAGCCCTGAACCATTTTCTTTTGTTGAATAGAAGGGAATGAAAATCTTATCGAGATCCTCTTCTTTTATACCTTCACCTGTATCGGAAAAACTTATTCTTACTGAATCCCTCTCATTGAAGACAGATATGGTAAGACTTCCTCCATCTGGCATCGCCTCTAGGGCATTGTTTCCCAGATTTAAAAATACCTGTTTGAGCTGGGCTTCATCAGCTTTTACTGAAAGGCTATTAGGACCCTCTCTCTGGATTCTGATTTTCTCTGCCATAGGAGAACTTTTAAGCATGATTATAATATCATCAATTAGTTTTATCAGATCAAAGGTTTTCATATCTGGAGGAGCCGGCCTTGTATATAGTAAAAAATCTGTTATTATCTTATTAAGCCTGTCCATCTCCTTAATGGCTATCTCCATCAATCTTCTTTTTTGTTCCTCAGATATCTTATTTTCAAGAAGCATCTCAACAGAACCCTTGAGGGATGCCAGGGGATTCCTAATCTCATGGGCTATGCTTCTTGATAATTCACCAATTGCGGCAAGCTTTTCCCTTCTCTTTGCCTCATCTTCTGCCTTTTTTATATCTGTAAGGTCCTGAAATACACCTATTAACCCCCTCGATAGTGTTGCCTCTTCACCAGATTCAAAACTATTTACTGTTATTCCGATAATCTTTTGGGTTCCTTTAACTTCTATTATGCCCTCTGTCCGGAAACGGAGGTTTGAGGTCAGACCGGAAATTTCATTTTTATTCTCCCTCTCTATAGCTGACTCTCTGTGAAGATAAGGAATGCGGGTCTTGAGAAAAGGAAAGATTTCAGTTATATTTTTCCCAATTACATCTCTTCTATTAAGTCCTGTAATTAGCTCAGCATTGGTATTAAATGCTATTATCCTTCCTGCACTATCAGCTGTAACAATTCCACTCGGTACATTCTCTACGATCAATGTGTTCAGTGTCTTCAGCTCTGTAAGGTCTTTTTCTGTCTTTTCAAGAGTTTTTGATGTCTTCTCCAGCCTGCTTGTGAGATAACCTGCAAGATAGGCGACAAGATAGAGGGCTGAAATGTGAATAAAAATATTATATACAAAGTGGGTTACCTTCAAGGTTGAATCATACTCTAGTGGTATAATCCTGTAAAACTGAAGATCAATCATTACACCATATAGGATGCTAAGTATAGTGGCTATAATAAATCCAGCACCTCTTCCAATAACAATAGCTCCAGCTATTACGTTCAGAACCATCAGAAAACTGAACCAGCTCTCTACTCCTCCTGTCATGAAGATGAGGGCAATAATAAATAGGGCATCAACGACAAGTTGAAAATATGCAAAAAGATAAATTTTTTTGATGTATTTTAAAAGCACAAGATAAACAAGACTTAAAAAGAGCACAGCATAAATAAGATATTTGATTAAATGATGATACTGGAAAGGATGCGGTCCAATTTTAAAAAAGAGATAAGAACCAACCAGCACCGTCGTGATTATTAAACGGAAGAAGATAAGACTTTTAACTTTTGTCACTTTATGAGTGTAATGAGCCTGAATATTGGCAGATACATTGCAATTATAATAAAGCCAACTGTTGTTCCAAGAAATACCATTAACATTGGCTCCATCATGGCAGTAAGGTTTGAAACAGTAGCATCAACCTCATCATCATAAAAATCTGCTATCTTTGAAAGCATCTGGTCAAGGGCACCTGTTGACTCGCCAACTGCTATCATATGGGTAACCATTGGAGGGAAAACCCCAGATTTCATCAGAGGTTCGGCAAGGGTCTTACCTTCTGAAACAGCCTTCCTCACTTCCCTTACAGCGTATTCAATAACCTTGTTACCAGCTGTCTTTGCCGTGATATCAAGTCCGTCAAGAATAGGAACTCCACTCGATACCAACGTGCCGAGTGTCCTTGTGAATTTAGCAACAGCAACCTTTCTAATAAGCACACCAAATATCGGGAGTTTTAAAAAAATAGCATCAGTAATATATTTGCCTTTTTCAGTTCTCCTTAGTCTGGTGAATAATATAGCAGATATTACAAGAATTGCCAGTATAGCGGCACCTCCTGTACCTGCGAGGAAGTTACTTATATTAATAACAATTTTTGTAGGTAATGGAAGCGTTCCTCCAAGCTGGGTGAACATCTTTGCAAATGTTGGAACAACAAATATCATTATAATGGCTACCACTAAAACCGCTACAGTAGTAACAACAGCAGGATATACCATTGCACCCTTAACTTTTTTCTTCAATTTCATGGCCTTTTCCATGTAGGCTGCAAGTCTGTTAAGAATGGTATCAAGAATTCCACCGGCCTCACCGGCAGCAACCATATTTGCATAGAGTTCACTGAATACCCTTGGATGTCTCTTGAGGGCATCAGCAAAGGTTGAACCACCCTCAACATCAGTCTTAATCTGAGCAAGAATACTTCCAAAATATTTATTCTCAGACTGGGTTGAGAGGATATCAAGGGCCTGGACAAGCGGAAGTCCTGCATCAATCATTGTTGCAAACTGTCTTGTAAAGACAACTATATCTTTATCCTTTACCCTTCCTCCGAGTCTCTTTTTCTTAGCCGCCTTTTCAGTTACAAGGGTTGGGGTTATTCTCCTCTGTCTAAGCTTGGCAATAACCTCATCCTTCGATGAGGCAATCATCTCACCCTGTTCCACTATACCCTGGGCATTCTTACCAGCCCATTGAAATACAGTGGCCATAATTTTACCTCCTTACCCCTTGAGGACTGCCAGGAGCCTGTGCTCTCTGTAGCATATTTATCATCTCCTCTGGAACAGGTGATCTTACAAGGGCATCCTCATAGGATATAAGACCTTTCTGGAAAAGCTCAAAAAGTGATTGATTCATTGTTTGCATGCCATACTTTGCCTGACCAGTCTGCATCATTGAATAGATCTGGTGAATCTTATCTTCCCTTATCAGGTTCCTTATAGCAGGGTTTGGAATCAATATCTCTATTGCAAGTACCCTTCCTCCACCTATTTTTTTCGGTATGAGCTGCTGACAGATGATGCCTTCAAGAACAAAGGATAGCTGAACCCTAACCTGTTCCTGCTGATGGGGCGGAAAGACATCGATTATTCTGTTTATTGTCTGAATTGCGGTATTTGTATGCAGTGTGGCAAGGGTTAGATGTCCTGTCTCAGCAACAGTGAGTGCAGCTTCAATAGTCTCAAGATCCCTCATCTCACCTATAAGAACTACATCTGGGTCCTGCCTTAATACATATTTCAGTGCATCCTTAAAAGATTTTGTATCAGCATTTACCTCTCTCTGATTTATAAGGGCCTTTTTATGGGAATGAAGATATTCTATAGGATCTTCGATAGTTATAATATGATCAGCCCTTTCTTCATTTATCTTGTCAATCATTGCTGCAAGTGTGGTGGATTTACCACTACCCGTGGCACCTGTAACAAGAATAAGACCTCTTGGTTTTTTTACAAGTTCATTGATTATGTCAGGAAGTCCAAGTTCTTTAAAGCTCTTTATCTGCCAGGGTATCTGCCTTATTGCTGCTGCAACAGCACCCCTCTGCATAAAGATATTCGCCCTGAAACGACTTAAACCCTTAACTCCAAATGAAAGGTCAAGCTCGAGATGTTCCTCAAATCTGTGCTTCTGGGCATCTGTCAGAATGCTGTAGCATAGTTCCTTTGTATCAGTTGCTGAAAGAGGAGGCATATTTAATGGCACGAGTTTACCGTCAACCCTTATCCTTGGCGGTGAACCTGTTGTTATGTGAAGGTCCGAGGCATTGCTCTTTACCATTAATTCTAGAAGTTCATAGAGAGTGGCCATTCATTATCCTCCAGATATTTAATCACCAAAGGTTACCCTTAATACTTCCTCTATTGTTGTTATTCCCTCTTTTATCTTTGTCAGCCCGCTCATCCTCAAGGTCTTCATTCCAAGTTTTATGGCAGCCTTCTTAAGTTCTCCTGCTGATGCACCTTCAAGTATCAAATCTTTTAATTCATCCTTTATCGGCATCACCTCGTAGAGTGCTATCCTTCCCTTATATCCTTTATTGTTGCATGAGGGACATCCCTTTCCTCTATAAACCTTTATGGAATGAGCTTCTTCCTCAGAAAAGCCGAGCTTTACCAGTGCCTGGGGTGGAACATGTTCTTCGGTCTTGCAATTAGCGCAGATCTTTCTGCAGAGTCTCTGGGCAAGTATCAGTATTACAGAAGAAGATACAAGAAAGGGTTCTATACCCATATTGAGAAGCCTTGTTATTGTGCTTGGTGCATCATTGGTGTGAAGGGTGCTAAGAACAAGATGGCCCGTAAGCGCAGCCTTTACCGCAATCTCTGCAGTCTCAAAATCCCTTATCTCACCGACCATTATTATATCTGGATCCTGTCTGAGAAATGATCTTAAAGCAGCTGCAAATGTAAGACCTATCTCTTCTTTTATCTGTACCTGGTTTATACCCATGAAATTATATTCAACGGGATCCTCTGCTGTCATTATATTAACATCAGGTTTGTTAAGATGATTCAGAGCTGAGTAAAGGGTAGTGGTCTTACCGCTTCCAGTTGGTCCTGTAACGAGAATCATTCCATAAGGTTTGGAGATGGCCTCCATGAAATCATCAAGCTGTTGTTTTTCAAAACCCAGTTTTGTAAGATCTATCTGGAGATTGGATTTATCAAGAAGTCTGAGAACTACCTTTTCTCCAAAAAGGCATGGTAATGTTGATACCCTGAAGTCAATCTCCCTGTCCTTTCCGAGTTTTAATTTTATCCTTCCATCCTGGGGCAGCCTTCTCTCAGCTATATCTAACTTCGACATTATTTTTATTCTTGAGGTGAGGGCACCCTTTATCTTTGTAGGAAGATTCTGCACAGTATACATCACTCCATCAACCCTGTACCTGACCCTCAGATTATTCTCATAGGGTTCGATATGGATATCACTTGCCCTCTGCTGTATCGCATTAATGAGTATGGAATTAGCAAGTTTCACAACAGGAGCATCAACGTCTTTTACGAGCTCTCCCTCTACAATCTCTTCTTCTGTTTCTATTACCTGTATTGCTGCCTCTGCAATCTTCTCCATATCACCGAGTTCCTGAGTGAGATCTTCTATTGTTACTTCAGCTGTAGTTTCGGATTTCTTTATAGTTCCGGCCTGGATCGGTTCCCTCGGTCCCTGGCTCAAAACCAGAGAGGCTCCATAATATTTTGATATTGCCTCCACAATTGCTGACTCACTCGCAACTACAACCTCCACATTATAACCAGTAATGAATTTCACATCATCTATTGCAAATACATTGGTAGGGTCAGCCATTGCTATTGTAAGGTTCGGGCCTACCCTTGTTACCGGTATGATAAGATGTTTCTGGGCTAGGTCTTTTGGAATAAGTTTTATTATATTGGGATCTATCTTGTATTCTGCAAGATTTATTGCAGGCACTCCGTACTGCTTGCTGAGAAAGGAGACTATCTTCTCTTCAGTAACAAATCCAAGTTTTACAAGCTTGCTTCCTATCCTTCCACCTTCCCGCCTCTGGAGGTCAAGGGCCTGTTTCAGCTGCTCTGGTGTTATAAGATTGGCTGCAACAAGCAGTTCACCAAGCTTTGGTGCCATACAAAGAATAACATATTATAAAAGGATATATAATGTCAACTGCATTTTGTAAATCCGCAGCTTCTGCACACAGCGCATCCACCTTCATGCTCTATAGCACCACCGCACTCGGGACAGCTACCGAAGGGTATGCAGTCAGTGTAATCAGAAGCATGGAGGATTGTAAGTTCTGAAGTGCCAAGGGCTTCCATGCCTCTATGCTTCTCTTCGGCGCCCTTATCCTTCTGAATTAATGCCCTGTATTTCTCAATAGCTTTTGCTATAGCATCCGAGCAGCTCAGGATCCTGCCACCGTTGTGCCAGGCAGGCTGATGGCAGGATATACCTTTCAGTTGTTTAATAATCTCCTCTGGAGCGATGTTTGACCTCAGGGCGAGGCTCACAAGTCTTCCTATTGCCTCTGACTGACTTGCAGCACATCCTCCAGCCTTTCCCATATGAGTGAAGACCTCAAAAAGTGAACCATTTTCATCAGCATTAATTGTTACATAAAGATTTCCGCAGCCTGTCTCCATCCTCAGGGTTGCACCTTTTACGAGCTCCGGTCTTTTTCTGGGAATAATCTTCTGACTCTCCTCAGCTTTCTTAGGTGAGGACTTTTCTTTGCTCTCCTTTCCTCCACCTTTTGTAATAACCTGACTTTCCCTTGAGCCATCTCTATAAACAGTAACACCCTTACAGCCAAGCTCATAGGCTAGGAGATAAACCTTTCTTACATCCTCAACTGTAGCAGAGTTAGGAAAATTCACTGTCTTTGATACAGCATTATCCACATACTTCTGGAATGCTGCCTGCATCCTTATGTGATCTTCTGGAGTTATGTCATGGGCTGTAAGGTATATCCGCTTTATATCTTCCGGGATGCTGGAAAAATTCTGTATGCTGCCGGTAACAGATATTGCCTCCATAAGCTTTTCTGACCAGAATCCTCTTTCACGGGCTTCTTTTTCAAAATAAGGATTTACTTCTATAAGCTTTGTTCCATCAAGGACGTTTCTTACAAAAGTAACAGCAAAGAGGGGCTCTATGCCTGGCGAACAGCCTGCAATTATAGAAAGGCTTCCTGTGGGTGCTATTGTAGTAAGGGTAGCATTCCTTAGACGGATCTTTCCATCATAAATACTTCCAGGATAATTGGGGAAAACTCCCCTTTCCTCGGCAAGCATAGAGCTGCATGCCCTAGCCTCTTTATGAATAAATCCCATTACCTTTTCTGCCAGTTCAAGGGCCCGTTTTGAATTGTAGGGTATTCTAAGCTGTATTAACATATCTGCCCAGCCCATTACTCCAAGCCCTATCTTTCTGTTTGCCTTTGTGTTCTGCTCTATCTGGGGAAGAGGATATTTATTTACATCAATCACATTGTCAAGAAAATGCACAGAAAGCCATGTGGTTTCTTTAAGCCTCTGCCAGTCAACCTCGGGTTTGCCATCATTCTTTACGAATTTTGCAAGGTTAATTGAACCGAGATTGCATGACTCATAAGGAAGAAGGGGCTGCTCACCGCAGGGATTTGTGGATTCAATGCTCCCTACATGGGGTGTGGGATTGGTCTGGTTAATTCTGTCAATGAATATTATACCGGGTTCACCATTAAGCCAGGCATGATGGACTATTCTGTCAAAAACCTCTCTTGCCCTTAGTTTCGAGACCACTTTTTTTGTTCTCGGATTTATCAGCTCGTATTCCCTGTCTTCAAGTACAGCCTTCATAAACTCTTCTGTAATAGCAACAGAGATGTTGAAATTTGAAAATCTACCTTCTTTATCCTTACAGGTTATAAACTCCAGGATATCTGGATGGTCAATCCTTAATATTCCCATATTTGCACCCCTGCGGGTACCACCCTGCTTTACAGCCTCTGTTGCTGTATCAAAAACAGTCATAAAACTTACTGGGCCAGAGGATATGCCTTTAGTTGAACCGACAACATCTCCCTTTGGCCTGAGCCTTGAAAAACTGAAACCTGTGCCGCCACCTGTTTTATGAATAATTGCTGCAGCCTTAACAGCATCAAATATACTTTCCATTGAATCCTCAACAGGTATGACAAAACAGGCACTGAGCTGTCCCAGGGGTTTACCTGCATTCATCAGAGTGGGAGAATTAGGAAGAAAAGAAAAGCTCGTCATTAATTTATAAAATCTATATGCAAGCTCCTCCACATCTTCAGGAGATTTTCCATAAAGGAGTTCTGCAGAGGCTATATGTTTTGCAACCCTCCAGAAAAGCTCCTCTGGTGTCTCTACAATCTGACCCTCTTCGTTTCGTGTCAGGTATCTCTTTTCTAGGACTGTAAGGGCATTCTTTGAAAGCTCTACAGAAGATAGAATAGATAAATCCTTATGTAGTGACATACATCCTCCTTGTTTTAATTTTTTTATGAAATGATTTCGTTTTTTTATAGCATATAACCATTATCTTGTCAAATTAAATTTTTTAATAAGATTATTCAATATATAGTGTTAATTATTAAACTTGTATCTATATATTGTAGATTTAAAACTCTTTTAATTAAAATTTCAAAAAACTGTACACTTGACAAAGGATGGTTTTATAAGTTATAAAACACCCATGCCTGGAACATATATGCCGGAGGAATATCTTCCTGTACTGGTATTCATATTGCTGGCATCAGCAACGGCTATTGGAATTCTTATATTTGCCTCATTGCTTAGACCAAGTAGACCCTATCCTGAAAAACTCATGCCCTATGAATCAGGAATTACACCTGTTGGAGAGCCGAGATATAGATTTTCTGTAAGGTTTTACATCATTGCAATGCTCTTTGTTATCTTTGATGTTGAGGCAATCTTCCTTTACCCCTGGGCTATTGTATTTGATCAACTCGGTCTCTTTGCTTTTATTGAAATGGTAATTTTTATTGTAATCCTTCTTGTGGGTTATCTTTATGCCTGGAAAAAGGAGGCTTTCATATGGCAATAATAGTTGATACAGCAGTTGACCTTGTTGAGGTTGAAGAAGGAATAAAGATAATCCCTGGAGCAAATACTATAATCACCACTCTTGATAAAATTATTAACTGGGGCAGGGCATCTTCTCTATGGCCTGTAACATTTGGCCTTGCATGCTGCGCCATTGAAATGATGACCACTGGTTCAAGTCATTACGATGTAGATAGGTTCGGTGTTATATTCAGGGGTTCACCAAGACAGGCAGACTTCATGATTGTTGCTGGCACTGTTACAAAGAAGATGGCTCCTGTTGTAAGAAGGGTTTATGACCAGATGCCTGAACCAAGATATGTTATAGCAATGGGAAGCTGTGCCTGTTCTGGGGGTATTTATAATACTTATTCTGTTGTTCAGGGATGTGATAGCTTTCTTCCAGTGGATGTTTATGTTCCTGGCTGTCCACCAAGGCCAGAGGCCCTTATGCATGGAATTCTTAAGCTTCAGGAAAAGATTAAAAAGGAGCACATGAGATGGAGCCCCTTCAGATAGCAGAAAGGCTTAAAGAAAGATTTCCCTCCGATGTAAAAGAAATAACAGAATTCAGGGAGCAGGTCTCTGTTATTGTTAAAAAGGACAATATAATTGAGCTAATCCGTTTTCTTAAAGAAGAGCCCGATATTCAGATGGATTATCTCAGGGACCTTACAGCAGTGGACTGGCTCGGCAAAAAGATTCCAAGATTTGAGGTTGTCTATCATCTTTATTCAATAAAATTCAGACATATGTTGAGGCTGAAGGCAGAGGTCTCAGAAGATGACCCGGTAATAGACTCAGTTGTTCCTCTTTATGCAGGTGCGAACTGGCATGAGAGAGAATGTTATGACATGTTTGGTATAACCTTCAGGGGGCATCCAGATTTAAGAAGGATCCTTCTTCCGGAAGACTGGGAAGGTTATCCTCTCAGGAAGGATTATCCCCTTCGTGGTCATACTGGAGAAAAGGAGTGGTCAGGTTTTAAAGAGGTTCTCAAGATAGCTCAGAAAAACAGGAAATATGACTGGTATGGAGAACAAAAATGAATGCCGAGATTAATGAACTGAAAGAAGATATTCAAACAGGTCTTAGAACAAAGGAACTCATTCTCAGCATGGGACCCCAGCATCCATCTACCCATGGTGTGCTGAGACTTGTACTTGAGCTTGATGGTGAGACAGTTGTTAAATGCACACCCTATGTGGGTTATCTTCACAGGGGTACTGAGAAATTATGTGAACACAGAACCTATCTGAATGCCCTTCCTCTAAGTGACAGGCTTGATTATATAGTATCCATGTCAAACAATGTGGGTTATGTGCTTGCTGTTGAAAGACTATTTGGAATAGAAGCACCGCCCAGGGCAAAATACATAAGAACCATAGTTGCTGAGATGGCAAGGATTTCAGGTCATATCTTATGGATAGCAACCCATGCCCTTGACCTTGGAGCAATGACAGTATTTTCTTTATTCCTTTAGAGAAAGGGAATGGATACTTGACCTCTTTGAACATCTCTGCGGTGCAAGGCTCACAACAAGTTATCCACGGATTGGTGGTGTTAGAAATGATGTTACAGAGGAATTTCTTGATAGCCTCTATCAGTTTACAGAGGAGTTTCCTTCAAGGATAGATGAATACGAGACACTCATTGACCAGAACAGGATATGGCTCCAGAGGACAAAGGGTATAGGAGTTATTTCTGCTCAGGAGGCAATAAACTGGGGTCTTACAGGTCCTGTGCTCAGAGGTTCAGGAGTACCCTATGATGTGAGGAAATTCGCTCCCTATGACGCCTATCCATGGGTGGATTTTGAGGTACCGGTAGGAAAGAATGGAGATGTCTATGATCGTTATAAAGTCAGGATGCAGGAGCTGAGACAGTCAAACAGGATAATTAAACAATGTATAGAAAAAATGCCGAAGGGCCCTATAATGGCACCTGATGCACCTAAGTTTACCCTTCCACCAAAAGAAAGGATTATGTTAGATATGGAATCCCTTATTCACCATTTTGTCCTAATAACAAAGGGGCCAATAGCTGCTCCAGAAGGTGAAATTTATTCAGCCATAGAGGCTCCAAAGGGAGAGCTCGGATTTTATATTGTAAGCGATGGCACGGGTAAGCCCTATAGACTGAGGCTCAGATCACCTTCTTTTGTACATGCATCGGTGCTTCCAAGGCTCTGTGAGGGCCATCTTGTTGCTGATGTGATTGCAAATATTGGAACAATTGATATTGTTCTTGGAGAATGCGATAGATAATTATATAATATAAACCTGAAGCTCTAGGCATTATCTTGAGTTTCTTAAAAATACAGAGTTATAAAAGAAACAATCTCTGCAGGTAATTTTAAACCTTAATGTTTAAAGC
The DNA here is from genome assembly GCA_026417875.1 of Thermodesulfovibrionales bacterium. NCBI lineage: Bacteria > Pseudomonadati > Nitrospirota > Thermodesulfovibrionia > Thermodesulfovibrionales > Thermodesulfovibrionales bacterium. Next base: position 16,568 of record JAOACK010000003.1, read on the forward strand.
CTCCTTTAAGAAAAAAATCAGAAAAAAATAATCTCTCCATAAAAAGTTCTTTATCCTGCAAAAATATAACTCCTGTAATGCACATAATGAAGTATATAAAGAAAGAGATGGTTATATCTCTGATCAGGGTAATATTACAGGTAACAGGTCTCGGTCCTTTTTTATTAGATAGGTGAGCTTTTTACTGAATGTATATTTGGCATAAAGAAAGATAGATATTATAAATAAGCTTCCTCCGGACTAAGGATGTCTTTCAAATGAAAACAGGAAGATATCTCATGAATACCATTGATTGACTTCGTATCACCTTAGAAAACAAGATGGTTACTGGGTATATCAATCCATTACATTCTATTGAGGATATATGAAGAGAGAGATAGTTCTGTTTCATTTCCTATCAAAAAATCAGTATTGAATATATTATAAAAGGCACTATAAGACAAAAGACCTTTCATAAAGGGATAAATTTAATACCTGAAGACTAAAAAGAGCCTGAAAATAACAGTTGAAAAATCCCCCTTGCTTTCTGCTACAATTAGCAGGTATTCTAAAGCCCTGAGTTTAATCCTTTAGAGGGGCTACTATAGAATGGTACACCGGTCAGAAAATTTTCTGACCGCTGTTCTCATCCATAAAAAGGAGGAAGGAATTATGTTATCCTTCATCAATGAGCCTGCTGTAACAAACCTTGTTCTTATTTTTCTGAAATCCATAATACTTGTTTCTGTTGCCATGTTTCATGTTGCCTATGCAACCTATTTTGAAAGAAAGGTCATAGGCCATATGCAGGTAAGGATGGGACCCATGAGGGTAGGACCTCATGGACTGTTACAGCCCGTTGCTGATATGGTAAAGCTCCTTTTTAAGGAAGATATTATTCCGCAGCAGGCTGACAGAACAGTATTTTATTTTGCACCGGTTATAGCATTTGTGGCTGCTATAAGCTCTCTCTCTGTGATTCCTTTTTATACAGACTGGTATGTGGCAAATATAAATATCGGGCTTCTATTTATACTTGCAATGTCTTCCCTGGGTGCCTATGGCATTGTTATGGCAGGATGGGCATCAAATTCAAAATATGCCTTTCTTGGAGGCCTGAGGTCATCTGCACAGGTCTTGAGCTACGAGATCGCCATGGGGTTGAGTCTTGTAGGAGTAATGATAATGGCAGGTTCTTTAAATCTAAAAGAAATAGTAGAGGCTCAGGCTAAACTACCCTATGGCATGTTTGCCATTCCCCAGATACTTGGTCTCTTTGTATTTCTTGTAGCAGCCTTTGCAGAGACAAACAGGGCACCCTTTGACCTTCCAGAGGCTGAAAGCGAACTTGTTGCTGGATATTTTGCAGAATACTCAGGTTTCAGATTTGCCCTCTTTTATGCTGGTGAGTATGTTGCAATGATAGTTATGTCTTCTCTGCTTACAGTATGCTATTTCGGAGGATGGACATTACCTCCTCTGCTTTTAAATGTCTTTCCTTTTCTGGAATTCATACCTGGTATAGTATGGTTTGTTCTGAAGGTTTATTTCTTTATCTTTCTCTATTACTGGATAAGGGCAACACTTCCAAGATACAGGTATGATCAGCTAATGTCAATAGGATGGAAGCTTCTGATCCCTCTGAGCCTTTTAAATATCTTTATAACTGGCACTCTGAAGTTACTCAAAGTCTTTTAGGAGGATTTTATGCATGTTAAAGAAATTATTAAAAAGGTCTTATTCATAGAGATCATTAAAGGCATGGCTCTCACCCTTAGCAGGCTTTTTATTAAACCTGTAACAAGACAGTACCCTGAGGAAAAAAGACCAGCCCTTCCAGGTTTCAGAGGACTGCATGCTCTTCCAAGAAGACCCGATGGTACTGCCAGGTGTGTTGGTTGCGGACTCTGTGCAGCAGTCTGTCCAGCAGAATGTATACATGTTTATACAACAGAAGGTCCTGAACACCAGAAGATTGTTGTTGGATATGAGATAGAGGTTTTAAGGTGTGTTTACTGTGCCCTCTGTGTTGAGGCCTGCCCCTTTCAGGCAGTTGTCCTTACAGAGCACTATGAATATTCAAACTATTCACGGGATGATTTTTACATGACCATGGACAGACTTCTTGAAAACTGGGATAAATATATGGCATCAAAAGGAGAGGAGTACTTTAAAAAATTCTGGCATCCTATTGAGAATGATTTCAGGGAATATGAAGGTCAGCCTGTCTTTGATCCTGAGAGATATAAGAAGAGAAAGGGGAAAATAAGGGATATAAGAGGAGAATGGCTGATTTATAAAGGAAACGGGAGGAAGTAATGATTCAGATATTTTTTGCCTACCTCGCCATAGCAATAATCGGTTTATCAATCTTTATAATTACAAGAAAGAATCCTGTACACAGTGTCCTGGGAATGCTCTTTATGTTTATCCATGTGGGCGCACTTTATCTTTTTCTCAATGCCGAATTCCTTGCTGCTGTACAGGTGATAGTTTATGCTGGTGCAATACTTGTTCTTTTCCTCTTTGCAATAATGATATTGAATATAAAAGAGGAATTGAAGACAGAGCTTTTTATAGGTTCATGGGTAATGGCAATACCTGTTACAGCAGGACTTGCGATAATGCTGTTACTTGGCCTAAGGACCATTAAACCAGGATATACAGGATCTCATTCAATTGAGTATATAAAAACAATGACCCATACAAAGGCCTTTGGTAAGGAACTCTTCATGAATTATCTTCTACCATTTGAGTTAGTATCGATAATTCTCCTTGTTGCAATAGTAGGAGCTATAGTGCTTTCAAAGAAGAGGTTATAGGAGGTTATAGATGGTTGAATTGAAATGGTACATATGGCTGAGCCTCGCAGTCTTTACAATAGGTATGCTTGGCTTCCTTACAAGGAGGAATATCATCCTAATATTCATGTCCATCGAACTTATGCTAAATGCAGTGAATATCAACCTTGTTGCCATTAGCCATTACATGCAGGATATTCGTGGACAGGTACTTACCCTCTTTGTTATTGCTGTGGCTGCTGCAGAGGCTGCTGTAGGTCTTGCAATACTGATCGCCCTTTTCAGAACAAAGGCAGCTGGCCATATTGATCAGGCCACTGAACTCAAGGGATAGGAGGCAAGATGACAAAGATTGCATTAATACCCTTTTTACCGCTCCTTGGTTTCTTCATAAACATACTTCTGGGCAGGAAATTCCTGAAAGATAGGGCTCATCTGGTATCTGTACCCCTTGTTGGTATTTCAATGATACTTGCAATTATGACAGTTCTTGAGGTTACCAGTGGCAATGTTATAAATAAAGATCTTTACACATGGGTTGTCTCTGGAGATTTTAAGGTATCTGTCGGTTTCCTGATTGACCAGCTCACTGCTGTCATGCTTGTTGTTGTTACGGTTGTGAGTTTTCTTGTCCACGTCTATTCCATAGGCTACATGCACGGTGACCCCGGATTCTACAGATTCTTTGCCTATCTCAATCTCTTTACGTTCTCTATGCTCATGCTCATTATGTCAAATAATTTTCTTCAGCTTTATTTTGGATGGGAGGCTGTTGGACTCTGTTCTTATCTCCTAATAGGATACTGGTATGAAAAGAAATCAGCCTCTGATGCTGGAAAGAAGGCCTTTATAGTAAATAGATTCGGAGACTTCGGTTTTGGTCTAGGTGTTATTCTGATCTTCCTCACATTCGGGACTCTACATTATGCACCAGTATTTGAGAATGTATCTTCAATTGCTGAGAAATCTATTACTCTTTTTGGCCAGGAGATCCACCTTATAACTCTTATCGCCCTTCTTCTTTTCTGTGGAGCAATCGGAAAATCTGCCCAGATACCCCTTCATGTGTGGCTTCCTGATGCAATGGAAGGTCCCACACCTGTGAGTGCCCTTATCCATGCAGCAACAATGGTTACTGCAGGTGTATTCATGGTGGCTAGGTGCAATCCCATATTTAATCTCTCAGAGACTGCAATGATGGTTGTTGCTATTACAGGTGCAGTAACAGCTCTTTTTGCAGCAACCATAGGACTTGTCCAGAATGATATTAAAAGAATTATTGCCTATTCAACAGTAAGCCAGCTCGGTTATATGTTCCTTGCCTGCGGAGTGGGTGCCTATGGAGCAGGTATATTTCACCTCTATACCCATGCCTTTTTCAAGGCCCTGCTCTTCCTGGGTGCAGGAAGTGTTATGCATGCAATGGCAGGTGAGCTTGACATATGGAAGATGGGTGGTCTGAAGAATAAACTAAGGATCACCTATATAACTATGCTTCTTGCCTCATTAAGTATATCAGGGATACCGGGATTTGCAGGATTCTTCAGCAAAGATGAGATACTTTACCAGGCCTATCTACATGGAGAGATTGGGAAGATCCTATGGTTCATAGGAACAATCACTGCCCTTCTTACAGCCTTTTATTCCTTCAGGATAATTGCAGTCGCCTTTCATGGAAGATTCAGGGGAACTCATGAGCAGGAACACCATCTTCATGAATCACCTCCTGTTATGACCATACCACTGATTCTGCTAGCAATAGGTGCTGTCGGAGCAGGATGGATAGGGATACCACCTCTTATTGGAGAGGCCTTGGGACTTCATGGCACTGCCTGGTTTTATGAATTCCTTGCACCGGTACTCGGCCATCCCCATTCAGAGGGAAGTCATTCTGCTGAGCTCATGGTTATGACACTGAGCATAATAGTAGGAATTGGAGGAATAGCACTTGCCTTTTATCTATATTCAGATAATGGAGAGCGGGCAAAGGCACTCCTGAAAAGGCCGCTTCTTAAGAAGATTTATACCATGCTATGGAACAAATATTATGTTGATGAGTTCTATCAGTTAATTATTGTGAGACCCACACTATGGGTGGCAAGGACTGTAGTTGAGGCTGTAACTGATATAGGAATCATTGAAGCAGTGGTTAATGGTGTTCCTTCTATGATAGGAAGACTATCTACAAAATTAAGAGCTATACAGACAGGGCTTGTTAATCACTATGCAATCTTCATGGTTGGAGCAATGTTCTTTATATTAGCATTTATACTCATTGCAAGGTAAAAGTAATAGTTAGGGAGGTACAGGATGGAATACCCTGTTTTAAGCACAGTAATATTTCTTCCAGTCATTGGCGCACTGATTCTACTTCTTATAGGAAGAAGACAGGAAATAGCAATAAAATGGCTAAGCCTTGTTTTTACCCTTCTGACCTTTATTGCCTCACTTCCACTTTTTTTTAATTTTGACAAATCAAGAAGTGATATGCAGTTTGTGGAGGTTGTGGATTGGATACCTGCCTGGAATATAAAATATTATCTCGGTGTTGATGGCATAAGTGTTCTGTTTGTTCTTTTAAGTGCACTACTTGGACCTCTCTGTGTCCTTATTTCATGGCATTCCATAAAGGAAAAGGTAAAGGAATTTTACATTGCCCTGCTTCTAATTGAAGCAGCCATGATAGGTGTCTTCTGCTCCCTGGACTTCTTCCTCTTTTATGTATTCTGGGAGGCAATGCTCATACCCATGTATCTCATTATCGGAGTATGGGGAGGTCCGAGAAGGATATATTCAGCAGTAAAATTCTTTCTCTATACCCTTGTGGGTAGTGTGCTCATGCTTGTAGGAATAATCGTGCTTTATTTCAATGGAGGCAATACCTTTGATATAGTACACCTGATGTCCCAGAAATTCCCCTATAAACTTCAGCTCATGCTTTTTTGGGCCTTCTTTGCAGCCTTTGCAGTGAAGGTTCCTATGTGGCCTGTTCACACATGGCTTCCAGATGCTCATACTGAGGCACCAACTGCTGGGAGTGTAATACTTGCTGGAATACTTATAAAAATGGGAGCCTATGGATTTCTGAGATTCTCCCTGCCCCTTTTTCCTGATGCCACAAAGGCAATGGCACCGGTGATGCTTATCCTTTCAGTAATTGCCATAATATACGGAGGAGTAATATGTCTTGTCCAGTCAGACCTGAAGAGATTGATTGCCTACAGCTCTGTGAGCCACATGGGCTTTGTTACTCTCGGAATATTTGCACTGAATCAGCAGGGCCTTGAAGGTGGAATATTACAGATGATAAATCATGGTATTGTCACAGGAGCTTTATTCTTACTTGTTGGTATGATTTATGATAGAAGCCATTCAAGGGAGATTTCCCATTATGGCGGAATGGCAACTGTGCTGCCTGTCTATGCTGGTTTTTTTATGACTTTTACCCTCGCCTCAATAGGACTTCCTGGACTTAATGGTTTTATAGGTGAATTTTTAATCATCCTTGGTGGATTCAGGGCATCCATGCTTGCAGGTGCCTTAGCAGCAACAGGCATAATAATAGGTGCTGCCTATATGCTCTGGCTCTATCAGAGGGTATTCTTCCAGGAAGTTAATCAAAATATTAAAGGATATAAGGATATGGATCTTAGAGAGATAATTACACTTTCACCCCTTGTTATACTCGTAGTCTGGATTGGTATTTATCCCAATACCTTTCTGAGCTTTATGCATGAAAGCGTAAAGGCATTACTGATAAAGTTGCATTAATAGGAGGTTATAAATGGATTTTTCAAAGGATATGTTATTAATAAAATCCGAATTATGGCTTACTATACTTGCACTCCTAATACTTATAACAGAACTCTTAATAAAAAAGAAGGAAGCCATAGCTCTTCTGAGCATAATAGCTCTTGCTCTTACCGGAATTATCACAATAAATACTTCTTCTGGAATTGCCTTTTCAGGTATGTTTGTTTCTGATAGCTATTCCATGTTTTTTAAATTTATATTCCTTGGTAGCTCTCTTCTTACAATACTTCTCTCAATGAGATACCTTAGCAGAGAAAATGCCCATTATGGAGAGTATTACAGTCTGCTTCTTTTCTCTGTTTTAGGTATGAGCTTCATGGCATCTTCAAATGACCTTATCCTTCTTTATCTGGGTACAGAACTGATGGCACTTTCTATCTATGTACTGGCGGGATTCAAGAGGCACGATTCAAAATCAAATGAGGCAGCCATTAAATATTTTTTACTCGGTGCCTTTTCTTCAGCACTTCTTCTATATGGCATATCATTTATTTACCTCCTTACAGGAACAACAAACCTGAAAGGTATAGCCCAAACTCTGGCTCAGTCAAGCACCGAACCGGTATTGATGATTGCCCTGCTTTTTCTTGCCTCAGCCTTTGCATTCAAGATTGCGGCAGTGCCCTTTCATATGTGGTCACCTGATGTCTATGAAGGAGCTCCCACACCTGTGACAGCCTTTATGTCAGTTGCTCCAAAGGCAGCTGGTTTTGCAATTATAGGAAGGGTATTCATTACTGCCTTTGGTGCTATAGACCTTGACTGGAAGGCTGTGCTCATAGTTCTTTCTGTTCTGACAATGATTATAGGAAATATCCTTGCCATAAGCCAGACAAACATTAAAAGGATGCTGGCCTATTCATCAATTGCTCATTCAGGATATGCCCTTCTCGGTATAATAGCAGGCACGCCTGAAGGTATTGGAAGCACAATGCTTTATTTATTGATTTATGCCTTTATGAATCTGGGTGCCTTTGCAATTGTAACCATCCTTGGCAGAGAAGGAGAGGAGCTTTCCCAGTATGAGGGACTCGCAAAAACAGAGCCTTTATGGGCAGCCATCATGCTTATATTTATGTTTTCTCTCACAGGTATACCGCCAACAGCAGGTTTTGTCGGTAAGTTCTATTTATTCATGTCTGTTATAAATGCTGGCTACACAGGACTTGCAGTGATTGCTGTTATAATGAGCGCGGTTTCTGCCTATTTTTATCTGAGGGTTGTGATGTTTATGTATATGAAGGAGCCTCAGCGAGCTGTATCCATCAGTCCCAGCGTTTCTGAAACCCTGGCTGTTACAATTACAACAGGTTTTGTAATTTTAATAGGTTTATCACCCTATTATTTTATAGAATTTGCACGGGCATCAATGATTTTATAATTAAATTTACTTCATTTAATCCATCCGTAAAAGTACAGATATGTGGTTCTATCAATCTCTAATTACACTTTTACTCTGGGGTCTCTGGGGTTTTTTTGCAAAGATTGCCTCCAACTATATATCTGCCCAGTCAGTTTATCTCTGGGGAAGTGCTGGAGCATTAATAGTTACCCTGCTTTCATTAATTATAGGTTTCCGTTTTGAGACCAGTACCCCTGGCATAATATACGGTCTGCTTGCCGGTCTAACAGGTGGAGGAGGAGTAATATTCTTCTATTATGCACTGAAAGAGGGAAAAGCATCACTTGTAGTAACAATGACAGCACTCTATCCTCTGGTCACAATTATGCTTAGTTATCTTATTCTTAAAGAGGACATCACTTTAAGACAGGCAATAGGCATGCTCTTTGCGCTGATTGCAATGGTCCTGATGGCAGGTTAAAATATTTTATGACTATAAGGGAAATAATTGAGGATATTGAAAAAAAGAACCTACATCCAAAGGCCTGCCTGAGTTCCAGATCAAAGGGAAGACTGAGAGATGAACCAGAGGATGAAATAAGAACATGTTTTCAGCGTGACAGGGACCGCATTATCCACAGCAAGGCCTTCAGAAGACTGAAACACAAAACTCAGGTCTTTCTTGCTCCGAAAGGAGATCATTACAGAACGAGGCTCACCCATGTGCTTGAGGTTTCACAGATAGCAAGGACAATAGCAAGGGCCTTGAGACTAAATGAAGACCTTACAGAGGCAATTGCCCTCGGTCACGACCTGGGCCATACACCTTTTGGACATGCTGGAGAGGCAGCCCTGAGAGAGATTCATCCTGGAGGTTTTGACCATTATCTTCAGAGCCTGAGAGTGGTAGATGTGCTGGAAAAAGATGGAAAGGGCCTGAACCTAACCATTGAGGTAAGAGACGGGATTGTGAAACATTCAAAAGGCAAGGGAATGATTATTCCTGAAAATCCTAAAGACAGGGCAATAACCCTTGAAGGGCAGATAGTCAGGGTTGCTGATATAATTGCCTATGTGAATCACGACCTTGATGATGCCCTGAGAGCGGGAGTAATAAAAAAATCAGAGATTCCATCTTCTGTGTTAAAGCTCCTCGGCGAGACTCACTCAAAGAGGATAGATACTGCTGTAAAGGATATAATAAGGAATTCTCTCAAGGACGAACTTTCAGAAATCAGGATGAGTTCAGAAGTCTCCGAGGCTATTTATAAATTGAGGGATTTTCTCTTTGAGCGTGTTTATGAGAGTGAAGTGATACTGAATGAGTTTAAAAAGACAAAAAAGATTATCCAGGAGCTCTATGCCTATTATCTTGACCACACAGATGAGATTTACAGGGACACTCCCTTAGAAAAAAAACAGGAGAGACACAGAATTGTCTGTGACTTCATTGCAGGAATGACAGATAGATTTGCCCTCTCAACCTATGAACGGCTATTTCTTCCCAGGGGATGGGCAGTTTATTGAAAATTTATGAAGGCTAAGAATTGAGCAAGATTATAGCCATAATAGCATCTGTTGAATTTGAGCTCTCCTTGATCCAAACTCATCTGGGAGTAGGAGGATTTCGATTCCATGAGCCGGTAAAAAAGGGGGAGGTCATACTCTATCTTTCAGGAATAGGAATGGTTAATGCAGCCATAGCAGCTACAAGAGTCATAGACTCCTATTCTCCATCACTGATTATTTCAACCGGTATATGTGGTGCCTACAGAGAATCAGGTCTTAATATAGGAGACATCGCGCTGGCAGAAAAAGAGATCTATGGTGATACAGGTGTAATAGGTGGCAGGGATTTTCAGGATTTAAAGGCACTCGGGTTACCAGTTATAAAAATTTCATCATCCAATATTGAAATATTTAATGAGATACCCATCAGGAATTCTCATAAACATAAGATATACGAAATCTGCAAAGAGCTTTCCCTTAATCTTCAATGTGGCAGTTTTGTTACCGTCTCTGGAATTACCGGCAATCCCGAAATTGCAGAGAAAATGCATAAGAGGTGGAATGCTATATGTGAAAATATGGAAGGTGCTGCTGTTGCCCATGCTGCATTAATAAATAATATTGATTTTATGGAGATAAGGGGTGTCAGTAATATTGCTGGAGAAAGAGATAAGAGCAGATGGAACCCTGAGCTCGCTTCAAAGAACTGTCAGGGTGTTCTTATGGAATTTATTAAGTGGTATCTGAACTCTAACTTTTAATTAAAAATTTTTTCTATAACAAATTTATTTATCCATAAAGGATTTTGCATCAATGTATTCCTTTTAACCTTAACAAAATTTGGTTAATGTTATAACTATTGTCTGTACTTGAGCACGACTATGGTATAATTAACTGATTTTGAATTATTTATAAACAGTCACGAGGTGAGGTATGTCTAAATCACAAAATTACCAGGATGCCTATCTTAATCAGCTGAGAAAGGAGAAGATTCCTGTTACTGTCTTTCTCACAAACGGTGTAAGGCTAAAGGGAATAATAAAAGGATTTGATAATTTTGTAATTATGATAAAAGAATCAAACACCATGATGATTTACAAGCACGCTGTTTCCACAATAGTGCCCGAAAGGGAGATTGAATTCACAGCTCAAGAGGATGCATAAAAATCCCTTACCAACAGTTGATGTAATTATTGAATACAGAGGCGGAATAGTGCTTATAAAAAGGAAAAACGAACCCAGGGGATGGGCGATACCGGGAGGATTCGTTGATTACGGCGAAACCCTTGAGGCTGCTGCAGTTAGAGAGGCAAAAGAAGAGACCAACCTTGATGTAGAGCTTATAAGACAGTTTCATACCTATTCTGATCCCGGGCGTGATCCAAGGAGACATACCATTTCCACAGTCTTTATCGCAAGGGGATACGGTGAACTCAGACCTGGTGACGATGCTGAGGACGCTGGAATCTTTACAGAGAATGATCTTCCTGAACCTATAGTCTTTGATCACAGAGAGATATTGAATGATTATTTTTCAAAGCGGTACTGATAAAGATGGAGGTACAGTATGCTTAAATTTATGAGAAAACACGCAAAGTTTTTCTATTTCTTCTTCTTCATTATCATAATCTCTTTTGTCTTCTTCTATGTTGGGCCAATAGATAAGTCTCAGAACCTGGTGGTTGTGAAAATAAACGGAGACAGAATTTACGCTGAAGAATTCTGGAGAACCTTTGAGAATCTCAGGAGATATTATTCAGAGAGAACACAGATTGATGAGGCAATGGAAAAGAGACTCAAAGAAGAGGCACTCGAAGCACTCATAAATGACAGGATACTTTCGAGAATAGCGAATGAATTTGGTATTGAGGTAAGTGACAAAGAGGTAGAGGATGCGGTTGTTAATAACCCTCTTTTCATGAAAAATGGTGTATTCAGCAAGGACCTGTATATCTCAATTCTGAGGCAGAACAGGCTCACTCCTGAAATTTACGAACAATCTCTCAGAAAGTCACTCAGAATAGCAAAACTTAGAAGACTCATTGAGGGTGCTGCTGAACTTGAAGGCTCCCTAACAATATCAGGTGAGAATGAACTTGCAAGGGCATTAAGAGAAGCAGTCCTTTTTGAGGAAAAGGATAAACTTCTTAAATCTTACATAAATGGATTTAAAAACTACATGAAGATAGAAAAGAATGCTGAGTTTTTGAAGAGCGAAGGCTTAATATAAATGAAACGCATCCTGCTGAGCACTTAATGTGGCCTGCCTTTTTTCTATCGCAATTTAAAGTTAATCCTAATCCGCCATAGAGATCAATTAATCCCTTTATGTTAAAGGGTAGACTGATGTTTTAAGGTTTTTTCTCTAAAGGTAAATTCCTTCCTTAAATAAGGAAAAAATGTTTTCCATTTACTTTAAGTTTTCAATATGATTTTAAATGGCATAGAAATTGCAATTTTAAAATCTAAATTCCAAAGAAAGGAGGTGAACATGATGAAAAAATTCTTGATTCTTTTGTCAGTTATGCTTTTTGCTCTTACAGCCACAATTGCCTTTGCACAGCAGGCAACAGTACCAGCAGCTCCGGAAAAAAAGGAGACTGCACCAGCACCTGCTCCGACAAAATATCTTTCAGTAAAGGGCGAGGTTACAGCAGTTGATCCTGCAAAGAACAGCATAACAATCAAGAGCAAAAGGCAGGAAGTCCAGCTTACAGTTACTGATAAAACAAAGGTCATGATTAACAAGGAAAAGAAATCCCTTGGTGATGTGAAGGTAGGAGATTCAGCTACTGCAAGGTATAAGAAGGAAAATGAAAAGAATATCGCTACATCAATCAATGTGACACCGAAAACTGAAGCGGCTCCTGCACCTGCTCAAGCAGCACCTACAAAGAAGTAAATAGAAAAGAGAGGTTGAGGTGGAGAATTTTTCTGCCTCAACCTTATTTTTATCCTGGTGGCCAGTGCATAGATCTTCCACCAAGGACGTGAAGGTGAATATGAAAAACGGTCTGTCCTGCATCCCTGTTACAGTTCATTACAAGTCTAAATCCTCTTTCAGCAATACCCTTCTGATCAGCTATGTTGTTTGCAACAAGAAAGAGATGCCCTATAAGCTCTCTATCTTCTTCCTTTAATTCAAGCACGGTGGATATATGCTTTCTCGGAACAACAAGTACATGTACAGGTGCCTGTGGATTTATATCCTCAAAGGCAAGGGCGAAAGCATCTTCATAAAGGATTTTTGAGGGAAGTTTCTTTTCAGCTATCTTACAGAACACACAGTCCATTACCTCTCCACCTCCTCTCCTTTTATGTTTCTATAGAAACAGGTCCTGTGACCTGTATGGCAGGCTCCAGGACCATGCTGGATCACCTTAATAAGTAGGGTATCGGCATCACAATCCACAAGTATCTCCTTAACCTCCTGAACATTTCCCGATGTTTCACCCTTTTTCCAGTACTTCTGCCTGGACCTTGACCAGAAATGGGTATATCCCGTCTCGATGGTCATTCTCAGAGAATTTTCATTCATGTAAGCCATCATGAGAACCTCTCCAGTGTTTATGTCCTGGATTATAGCAGGTATCAAACCCTTCTCATCATATTTTAAACCCTCAATCATGTCTCCTCCTTAAATTGTAAAATACCGGGTATATGCAATGAGTGAAACCTGTTATCTCCCAGCCCTGATACTTGAAATCTCCCTTGCTACAGAAGGAAATCTTTCAAGATCTGTATGGGGCAAAAAAAGTGCTGAAAGATACTCATCCATAAAGCTCCTTAAAACACTAAGTTCCATATAGGTCATTTTCTGGCTGATCTCCTCAGCCTCCTTCCTCATTCTTTCTGACAGCAAGCAGAGATAGGCTCCTGCAATAGAGGTGTTTCCAAGAAAGGTGAATCTCTCAACGGGAAGGTCAGGCAGCATTCCCAAGATAATAGCCTTCTGGGGGTTAAGGTAATTTCCAAAACCACCGGCTATATATACTCTCTGAATTGAATCAATGTCAAGACCCGCTTCCTTTAATAAAAGAGAGACACCTGCATATATTGCAGCCTTTGCTCTAATGATATTTTCAATATCAGGTTCAGTAAGAACAACACTGAATTTTGTATCACCTCTTATTTCTTCATAAAATACGTACTCAGGACCATCCTCTCCTTCTCTTATCCTTTTTGATCTCTCCTTCACAAATCTTCCCTTCTGGTCTATTAAACCATTAAGAAACATTCCCGAGATCGCATCTATCATTCCTGAACCGCATATGCCTATGGGTTTGCCGTTTCCGATCACTGAAAATTCCGGCTCAAGGGTCTCAGGATTGAATCTTATCTGCTCTATTGCACCTTTTGTTGCCCTCATTCCTGATTTTATCCCGCTACCCTCGAAACAGGGACCTGCAGAACAGGCTGCTGTCATAAGCCATTCATTATTGCCAACAACTATTTCTCCATTTGTGCCTATATCCATAAAAAGAGATATCTCTGGGCTTCTGTGCATCTTTGAAGCAAGAACACCTGCTACAATATCTCCGCCAACATAGCTGGCTACACAGGGAAGGGTGTATACAGGTGCCTGGCTGTTTATATTGAGGCCAGCTGTTCCAGCCCTCCATACAGGAAAGGAGTTAACTGAGGGTATATAGGGCTCTTCCCTTATAGGCCCTGGATCCAAACCCCAGAAAATATGGCTCATGGTTGTATTGCCGGCTATGCTCGCCACAAGAATATCGGCTGTATCAATGGATTGCCTCCTTGCCATAGAATCTGTCAAAGTATTAATGTCCTCCACCACAGTCTGTCTCAGTTCTTCAAGCCCGTTTTTTTCTGTTGCATATATTATCCTTGTAATAACATCATCACCGAATCTTATCTGGGAGTTATATGTTGATGCCACATCAATTATCCCGCCATGGTCAAGATTTACAAGATAAACAACTATCGTGGTTGTGCCTATATCAACTGCAATGCCATACCTGGGCTCATCTATCTGCGGTGATATAAAGAGGGCTTCAAGATAACCTCTGTCTTTCAGAGAGCTGCATCCAATACATTCTGTATAATTAATCCTTATACTCCAGCTGTTCTTTCTCAATTCCTTAGCAAGCTCCCTCAGGAACTTATTTGAGAATCTAAGGTCCTCCAGTCCCCTGAGTCTTAAAGCCCTTCTCAATCTCTCAAGGTCAGCAATATTGTCTGTTATTGTTGGTGGTGGCAGATTGAGGTCAATATATTTAACCAGGGGAGAGATATCACCACCAAGGGAAAGAAGTAATTCAAAAAGATCCCTTCCTCTTGATATGGCAATCTTATCTCCTACGGTGAGCTTCGAATCTTCAGGTATCTCAATTATAAGATCAGAAAGGGCAAAAGTCTGGCAGGCAAGAACAAATCCCTTTTGTCTTTCCTGAGAAGTGAGTTTCCCATAACCCTTTGCCTTATAGGAGCCATCAACAATCCTTACTCTGCATTTTCCGCAGGTACCTTTGCCACCACAGGAAGCAACAAGATAAATCTCAGCATCCCTGAGAGCATCGAGAATGCTCTGCCCCCCTTTGAGGTGAATATTCTCACCGCTTGTAAGCTGGAGATTCATCTAATATAAATTTAACTTTAATGTGTCAATAGATTATTACACATTACGGCTCAGATATTCACTCTAACTTAATTGCCTGAGTGGGACAGATATCAGCAGCTTCCTGACAGTTGCAGGTGTTACATTTATCAGGACCTATTACCCAGGCCTTATCATCTCTCAGTTCAAAGACCTCAGGACAGAGTTCCACACAGGAACCACAGCCAATGCAAAGATCCAAGTCAACTACTGGAGTCATAATTTACCTCCTCTTATTAATTTAAGGCGATTTTAAAAATCACCCTTTGTATTATAACAACATTCCTTTAAAAAGTTTATAAGACTCAAAAGGACTTTTTTTTAAGTTGCCTGTGTTAATATAAAAAATGTCATTTGTAATAGCCTTTGCGGGAAAGGGCGGTACAGGAAAGACTACCCTGTGCGGTTTGACCATAAGGTTTATTCTTGAACGAAGAAGAGGTCCGGTGCTTGCTGTTGATGCTGACAGTAACTCCTGTCTAAACGAGACACTGGGCGTAGAGGTTCATACAACGGTTGGAAGACTGAGAGAGGAATCTCTACAGAAAGTAAGAACCGGTGATGAAAGGCCTGGCGGGATGAGCATGGAACAGCTCTTTGATTACATGATCCAGCAGTGTCTTATTGAGGCTAAGGGTTTTGACCTTCTTGTCATGGGAAGACCTGAGGGCCCGGGTTGCTACTGCGCTGCAAATAATATTATAAGAAAATATACCGACAGACTTTCTGAACATTATCCCTATGTGGTTATTGATAATGAGGCTGGTATGGAGCATCTATCAAGGAGAACAACACATAATGTGGATATCCTTTTTATTGTGAGTGATGCAACCAAAAAGGGTATCCTTACGGCAAAGAGGATTAATGAACTTGTAGATGAGCTCAATCTTGATGTAAGGTCAAGGTATTTAATCATAAACAGGGTCTCAGAAGACCCTGATTCTTTAATAAGCCTTGCAAGAGAATTTAATTTAAATATTGCAGGATGGCTACCTGATGATCCCCTTGTTCAGGAATATGACCTAAAAGGAACACCTGTTATCCAGTTACCTGAAGACTCCGGAATTCTGAAAAAATTTTATGGAATACTGGAAAGACTGATTTAACCCTGGTTAATTACTATCATTACCTTAATCTGCTATAATAACCCATGCCTCTGAGCCTCAAGCAGAAGCTTGTCCTCATGATGGTTGGTCTTTCGTTTATTCTTACAAGTCTGCTTCTGATTCTTTACTACCAGGCTGAAAGAATTCTCTACAAAAATCTCGAAGCCCAGATAGAGGACCTTTCAAAGATAATTCAGGTAGGTGTTGAAGAACTTACAGGTTCCTCAGATGAAAAACGACTGAAGGACTATCTTTCAAGACTGAAATCAAAGGGTATAAAAGAGGTTTCCATAATAAGCCATACTGATGAGATTCTTGCAAGTACAAATCCTGAAAAATCAGGAAGTACCATTAACCCAACAAAAAAAGAGATGATAATAAGGGCAGAACTTGGAGAGCCTGTTACCGCTGAGGGAAGGACGTATAATGTAATTGTCCCTGTGATCATGAACAATGAACACTATGGATACCTTCATCTAAAGATAAATACCGAGGATTTTTCCAGTATGCTAAGGTCAAATCTTTATAACAGAATATTAGTAACCCTGATTGTTTTTGGAGCTGGCATTGTCATGATTGTTTTTTTATCCACAAGATACACAAGACCCATCCAGGAGATTATAGTGGCTGTAAGAAATATAATGGCAGGAGAATACAACTATACCATGAAGATTAATACTCCCGGAGAGATAGGCGAACTTAGCGAGAATATTGAGAGAATGAAGAGGCTCCTTGAAGGACAGCAGAGGCTCCAGGAGAATCTCAGAAAGGCAGAACATCTTGCCACTGTCGGTCAGTTTGCAAGAGAAATTGCACATGAGGTAAGGAACCCTTTAAATTTTATTAATCTCACCATTGACCATGTAAAAACAAAATTATTAAAAAATAGTGATTTCATTAAGGAAGCAGAACTCCTGGAGGCTGTCAAGAGGGAAGTTCACAGGCTTGATAATCTCGTGAATAATTTTCTTGAATATGCAAAACCACTAATTCTGAAAAAACAGAGGATTGATACAGGAAAACTCCTGACAGAGATAATAGAACTCATAAAGGCAAAAGCAGAGGCTTCAGGGATTGAGATTATAACGGAATTCAGCACCCTGCCATTTATTGATGCAGATCCCGATCTTCTTAAGACAGCTTTAATGAACATCATAAAAAACGCCTTTGAGGCAATGCCGGAGGGAGGGACATTGACCCTTAGGACTGGGATCGAGGCAGATAATTTTTACATTGAGATCTCTGATAATGGTGAAGGTATTCCAGAAGACCGGCTTACAAAGGTATTTGACCCTTTCTTCACAACTAAAGAGAAGGGTCTCGGGCTGGGCCTCACAACGACCAAAAGAATTATAGAGGAACACGGAGGAAGGATTTTCATAAAAAGTAAAGGTGGTACAGACGTAAAATTGATTTTTGGTCGGGATCGCCAAGGAGATATTTTTTGACTTATAAAGATATCTGCTTTACAGGGGATTAATTATGGCAAAGGTCCTGGTTGTAGATGATGAGGAGCAACAGAGAGATATAATCGTTACAATACTGGAAGATGAGGGAATTAATACACTGGGTGCCTCCTCCGTTCAGGAGGCATTGGAGCTTATAAACAAGTATGAGCCAGAAGTTGTCCTTACAGATCTCAGGCTTGGCAAAATGAACGGAATAGAGCTTATGGAAAAAGTTTTAAATTCCAAGAATACAGAATCTGATCGGCTCAAGCCTTCATTCATCATTCTAACAGCCTACGGAACGATCAGTTCCGCAGTTGAAGCTGTTAAAAAAGGAGCCTTTGATTATCTTACAAAACCCATTGACAGGGACGTGCTTCTGATATCAGTAAGAAGAGCACTTGAGAGGGAAAGAATAGTAAGAGAAAATATTAAATTAAAAAAAGCCCTCTCAGAGCATTTTAAGGTTGAAGGTATAGTGGGAAGAGCTCCAGGTTTTGTAAAGGCCATCTCTATGGCAAAGCTCGTATCTCAAACAAATACTACAGTACTTATCACAGGTGAAAGTGGAACGGGAAAGGAACTTATTGCAAAGGCTATCCATTATAATAGTCCCAGGCATTCAAAACCCTTTGTAGCAATAAACTGTGCCTCAATACCTGAAACACTTATTGAGAGCGAGCTCTTCGGCTATGAGCCTGGTGCTTTCACAGGCGCAGCAACAAGAAAAAAAGGCCTTTTTGAGATTGCAGATGAAGGAACATTATTCCTTGATGAGATTGGAGAGCTTCCACTGAGCACCCAGGCAAAACTCCTGAGAGCACTTCAGGAAAAGGAAATATGGAGAGTAGGAGGAAGGGAACCGGTCAGGATAGATGTAAGGATTGTAGCAGCAACAAACAGGAACCTAGAAGAGGAGCTAAAAAAGGGAAGATTCAGGGAAGATTTATTTTATAGATTAAGGGTTGTAACAATTGAGATGCCACCACTCAGGGAAAGAAGGGAAGATATTCCCGTTCTTGTTGAACATTTCATAAAAAAATATTCAAAGGAATTTCGGAAGGAAATAAAGAGCATAGAACCTTCTGCTTTAAGAAGACTTGAAAGATACCACTGGCCGGGAAATGTGAGACAGCTTATGTCTGTAATAGAAAGGGCAGTTATTATGGCAGATGATATTATAAGGCTTGAACATATAGAGGATGAACTTAAAGATTTTTCTGGCAGAAGCCCCTATGATGTTGATATACCACCTGAGGGTCTTAATCTTGAAGAGCTTGAAAGAGCTCTATTTAAAAAGGCTATGGAACGTGCAAATGGCGTGATTGCTAAGGCCGCAAAGCTCCTCGGTCTTAGCTACAAGGCATTCTGGTATAGATGGCAGAATATGAATAACCGTGATTGACTTAAATCATCAGATAGAAGGCTTAAAGTTTTTACAGACATACCGGCCTGCAGGAAAAATCCTCTGTGAGATAAATAAATCTTTTTCTGAATTCCTCAGGGCTGATACCACAGACTCCAGAGAGTTTTTTAAGCATTTCCCCTTTGAAATCACCACTTTCAAGCCTTATCATATACATCCTGCCAACCATATAGGTCTCTGAATTAATATCCACAAGTCTCAGACTGATTCTACCTTCCTTATTTGTAAGTTCTTCAAAAGGAACAGGATGGAGTTTACCATCATGAAAGGATACGAGTGCGCCCCTGCCGCCCTCAAGAAGGAATTTTACCGCACCGTAACCAAGATTTCTTGTATATTCCACATCGAAGGGTATTGGAGCTGCTGCCCTTAACTCATAGCCAATATTTTTGTCAACAATAGTGATATTTATCCCGTGCTCTTTAAGGGTATTTTTTACCTCATGTTTTAAAATCCTTCCAAGCTGTATCTCTGATAACCTTATCCTGCCAGTCTCATCCTTCTCGAGATATTCATACTTACTCAATTCATTAATATCAAGTTTTTCTGCTATACCTTCTGCAAGAATCGCCACTCCGTGAGTTCTTCCCATCGCAAGCCTTTTTATTATTGAACCTGCAAGGAGATCAGATATCTTTTTTAAAGGAACAACTTTTTCCCGAAACTCCTCTGGTATAAGTGTGATTGTCGCACCTGAAGATTTTCCGATGCCCAGGGCAAGATGGCCTGCATGCCTTCCCATGGTAGTAACAAAATACCACCTCTCCATTGTCCTGGCATCTTCCATTATATTTTTTACAATCTCCACTCCCCAGTGTCTTGCTGTTTCATAGCCAAAAGTCGGCATGCCTCCTGGAAGGGGAATGTCATTATCTATAGTCTTTGGAACATGGGCAACAGAAAGCCACTTTGCCTCTTTCTGTATCCAGTTTGCCATAAATACTGTGCCTTCTCCACCGATGGTGATGAGATAGCGAATCCCTAAGTCACGAAGTGTCCTGATAAGAATACGAAATCTCTCCTTGACCCTGTCAGGATAATCCCTTGATGTTCCGAGTATGGACCCACCCTGGGTATGTATCCTTGAGACATCATTGATTGTAAGTTTAACTACTGATTTTTTATCACCATTAAATAAAGTTTTAAATCCACCTTTAATTCCTATTACCTCGCAGCCCTCATTTATTGCCTCGATTGTAGCCGAACTTATAACACCATTGATGCCTGGTGCAGGACCGCCTCCAACAACAATCCCAAGATATCCTTTACCTTTTCTCATCTCTTTACTGTAGCTCTTACAATTTCTGAGGTATTTACTACCTTAAGCTTCTTGAATAATAACTCAAATCTATCTCCAAGCTCCTCCCTTAGGCCTGCCCTGACCTTTTCAGGCAGGTCCCACCACCTTTTTTTCAGTGAACCGAAACCCTTTTTTCTTATCTTATATATAAACTGTTCATCGGTCTCGCCCTCTTTTCTCTCTGAAGCAAATTCTTTTTTAAGGTATTCATAAACCTCCATTCTAAATTCTTCAGGAAGTACTTTACTGTCATAAAGGATATTCTGGAATCCTGTTGCAAGATGTATCTCAGCAGTGCCAACTTCTGGAAACATATCAAAGGCATTCTCAGGAAGTGTAGATGCTCCATGCTGCACAGCACCTGCAAGTCCATATTCTCTTCTTGCTATATCAGAAAGAACCCTGAGGGTATCAAAATCTATATTTACCTCCTTGAGACTTCCATCTGGTAGCACCACCCCTCCATGGCTTGTCCCTGTCTGGACACTTATCTTGCATAGTCCGCCACTACCTCTGAATGTCCTGTTAAAACCATCAAGAAATGCCCTGAGCTCCTCTGGTGTGCTGTTTTTATGACCTATCTCTCCTATCTCTCCTCCTATTGATATAGAAATTCCTTCCGGTTCAAGAAGTCTTATATGTTCAGCAAGCCTTGCGGTATGCTCAAAATTTGGCCTCTGCTGTTCGTAAACAGAGTCTCTGGATAGGTCAACAAGGGTCGAGCTATCAATATCTATATTGTAAAACTCTGCCTCTATTGCCTCCTTTATTAATCTCTTTAGATAATTTATTTCTCCCTCGGGATCTTTCTCAAAATTTCTCTTTACGATCTGGAAATGGTCACCCTGAAGAAAAACCGGTCCTCTGTAACCCTCTCTAACAGCTGCAGAAAGTATTACTGCTGAGTATTCAAGGGGTCTCTGTTTTGTATATCCTATTTCTGAACGGGCTATTTCAAAGATCACTGCTCCAACTTTATGTTCAATTGCCTTTTTGAAAGCAGCTCTTGCCACATCATAAGTGAGTCCTCTGATGTTTATAGCTGGTACAGTAAAGCCAGGAAATTCCTTTGCAAAGGTCTCATAAAGACCCTTTATGGATGCGGGCCATACACCCTGATTCTTTGCTTCTTCCTTCAACTTCTTCAAGGACTTAATTTTCTTCTCTTCATCATCTGTAAATACTGCCTCATAAACTGCCATATCAAGGATTTCCATTATTCTCCTCCTCAAGTTCTTTAGGTTTTTTGACTTTATCTTCTTCTGATAATAAAATCTTGATACTTATATCCCTGACAAACTCTGGACAGTGCAAAGAACTTCCGGATAAGGAGAACTTCTTCTGACAGGTCTCCCTCCAGGCACATATGGCACAGCATTCTATGCTATTCATGAGCTCACCTTTTTACTATAATACCATGAAAGAATCGTCTCGATGTTCTGTATAATAGAATCTCCGGAGTTCATTATGAAAAGACTGTTCTCTAAATGAAATATCTCTTTTTTAATCCTTTCAAGGGGTGTTTTTAATTCTTCTTCGAACATAGGAACTATCTTGTCCTTCATCCTCAGTTCTGTATCCATAAAGAAGATGCTTAATTCAGGTCTGAGGATCTTTATTCTATCAAGGAACGCCTTAATCTCCTTCTGGTATATCTGTTTTGGAGGAGAGGATTTGACCTCGGCATAAAGTATGGAATGGTTAAATTTTGCTATTACATCATAATCACCCCCAGGTGGCGAGGTAATAGCTACAGGTTTCTTAAATCTCACTCCCCATGTCGCTTCCATCAGAAATTCTCGTTTCAGGATTTCAGAGAAAAACCACTCAAGGGTCTCACCAAAACTTTTCACTGATTTTTTAAGAAAAAAAAGATGTCTATTTAACCTACCAATAAGTCCTATTTTTCTTAGATAAGCTACATAGTTCTCTATAACTTCTCTCGTGGCATAGCGGGTCACATCCTCTAATGAAAATCCTCTCTGGAATTTTATAACATCCCTTAGAAAAAGACGGAAGGAATATTTATGGAGTTTTTTATAGTACTGATTTAAAAATTGAGATTCAGGTATAAGTAGATCATCAGAAGGTTCCTTTTTAAAAACCTTCAGGCCTCTTCTTCTTAAAAGGGCTTCAAGGGAAGGAGGAGTATCCCTTATAATCTTTCTTAATCTTTTAATCTCCCTTTTCAGGGCCTTTATGTCATTCCCGCAATCGTTACAGAACATCTTCAGTCATCAGAAAGAATCTTTACAGCTACACGCCTGTGTCTCGGCCCATCAAATTCACAGAAGTATATAGCCTGCCAGGTTCCAAGAACGAGCCTTCCATCTTCAATAAAAATAAATTTATCAACTCCCACAATGGTAGATTTAATGTGGGCATCTGCATTGCCTTCCCTGTGCAGATAATTCAGGTCCTGAGGAACGAGTCTTGAAAGGAGTGCCTGTACATCCCTCTGGACTGAAGGATCAGCTCCCTCATTTATTGTTATACCTGCTGTTGTGTGGGGAACAAAGAGGAAGCATATTCCATTTTTAATTCCCTCAGCGTCAATCACCTTCTGAATTTCTGAGGTTATGTCAATAAATTCTGTCCTAGCCTTACTTTTTACAGTGATGGTTTTTATCTTCATCTAAACCTCCCGGTATAATAATTCCGTAATAGATCAGACTTAATGAATAATAAACAGGCTTTATATCTAATGCCGATCACGCATATGGTCTGCTGCAAACTTAAAATTAAAGCTTATAGCCGATCTTTCTGAGAAACTCCTTCCTCTTAACCTTATCCTCCTGTACCTCAATTCCCTTTGGAGAAGCTCCATCTATAACACCCAGTATGCCCCTGCCCTGCTCTGTTTCAGCAACAATAACCTGTAGTGGATTTGCTGTAGCACAGAAGATTCGGCACACCTCAGGACATAATTTTATCTGATTAAGGACATTAATCGGATAGGCCTTTCTAAGCAGTATACAGAATACATGACCTGCACCTATATCTTGAAGTATCCTTGCACAACTCTGTATAAGTTCCTCACTATTGCCCTCAGTCCTAATGAGACAGGGGCCCGAAGCCTCTGTAAAGGCAACGCCAAATTCCGCACCAGGTATTGTGCCTGCCATTATTTCATAGAGGTCTTCAGTTGTCTTAATAAAATGGGTCTGGCCAAGGATAATATTACAACCTTCAGGAATATTGATTCGCACAGTTTTTATCTCCATAGCCACCTCCTAAATTATGCAAATGAGTAAATCTATGAGTATCCATCAATTTTATCTATAATGATAGGGCATAAACTTTTTCGATTTCAAAGGGTAATATGCCCTTTGTGCTATAATGAATAAAATTATGACTCAAAAGACAGAGATAATGCAAGAAGAGGAGCCATTCCTTAAAGAAACCAGCGCATTAAGATTGAGGCTGAAAAAATTATTTTCATCCTCAGCCTCGTTGGCCAGCACATTTCTATGCATAACCTCTGTTCTTCTCTTCCTGTTGTTCCTGACCACATGCCTTCTTGCTCAGGAGATAGGAGATATTGATGTAAGAATGAATGGCGATGAACTGGTGGTTTCTACCTCGGTAATTCTACCAGAGAATTTTATAAACGAGATTAAAAATGGCATTCAGAAGGAGCTTGTTTTTTATATAGACCTCTTCAGGGTCTGGAAAAATTGGCCTGATGAATATATCTTCGGTAATTCTATAGTCAGAAAAATTGAAGGTGATGTTATAAAAGGTGAGTATGTAATGAGTTCTTTTGACAGAAACAGGAAGATAATCGTAGAAAAAAAATTTAAAACCCTTGAATCTATGCTTAGCGCAATGTCCGTCATTAGCTCCCTTTCCCTTATAAACATAAAGGGGATTGAACCAGGTGATTATTACATAAAAGTAACAGTGGAATCACGATTGAGAAGACTTCCGCCCGTGGTTGGCTATCTCCTCTTTTTTATACCTGAAAAGGAATTTTCCATATCAAGGGATTCAGCCATATTCAGACTCAGTTCAAAATGAGATATTATAAGATAACATTGATATTTCTCCTTCTGCTGTTATTCGTTGCAGCAAATATTCTTCTTTTTATAAGATTTATTAAACTTGGCAATGAACCCCTTTATGCCATACTTTTTCTCGCCGGCATTAATCTTAATCTTCTCGCTCTCCTCATACTTTTTTTCTATGTCGGAAAAAATATTCTAAGGCTTTATATAGAGAGAAAAAGAAATCTGCCGGGTCACAGATTCCAGATCCAGCTTGTGAGCATATTTGTTATCCTGACCTTAATACCTGGAATATTTCTTTTCATCATTGGAAGTGGTCTGGTTACAGGATATATCGAAAGATGGCTTACACCCCAGAGCCTTTCATCTCTTGAAGAGTCCCTGAATATGGCAAGAATATATTATGAAGAGAAAAAGGAATTGCTTAAATCAGAAGGCCTGAGTCTGAAGGCCAGAATTGAGGCCGGTCTTGGGTTTAAAGACATTAATTTTAAATCTGAAAGCAGGTGGGAATTGCTTAATATACCTGATGATGAACTCACAAAAGAAGCTTACTCTAGGAAGGAAGCCATGGCGATCTCAAAAACTCCTGAAGGAGAATATATAAGGATAGCCCTTCGTACAGAGAAAGGTATTCTAAGGGGCTCCTTAACTATACCCGGGGAAATAACCCGTGCTGTGGAGAGATTAAAAAATGAATATGAAGAGACGACCCTTAAACTAAAATGGAAATTTCCTTTGAAGGTAAACTTTGTAATGACCTTTGGATTTTTCACACTCCTTATTATTATGCTTGCACTATGGACAGGCTTAAGGATATCTAAGAAAATAACTGAACCTGTAAGGGAACTCACTGGAGCAACAATGGCAGTAGCATCAGGAGATCTTGATGTAAGAATAAAAACAGAAGAGGGCAGAAATGATGAATTCGCCTACTTAATAAAAAATTTTAATTTCATGATTGAAGAACTTAAAAAGAGCAAGCTCCAGTTGCAGGAGGCATTAAGGGAAACAGAGGGTCAAAGGATAAGGCTTTCAAGTATCCTTGAGAACATCCATACAGGTGTCCTTTTTATTGATAGTGAAGGAGTTATAAATTCCATAAACAAGGCAGCTCAAAGGATACTGGGAATTCATCAGGATTATTTTACAGGCAAAAATTACAGAGAACTTTTGAATTATATAGGTTCCGAGGAACTCGATAGCCTTATAAGGGATATAAGGCTAAAGGATCTACTAGAATCATCTGATGGAAAGAGAATAACAGTGAGCAGGGGTTTTGAGAAAGAAATAAGGCTTACAGTCAAGGATAGGTCCATGATTCTCCGTGTATTTATAACTGCAATAAGATTGCCTGAGAGAAAAGGTGATATTATTGGTCTCATAGTAGTATTTGATGATATAACAGAAATTATTAATGCCCAGAAGGCTGTCGCCTGGCAGGAGATTGCCTCAAGGATAGCCCACGAGGTTAAAAATCCACTGACGCCTATAAAATTATCTACCGAAAGGCTTATTAAAAAATGGTATAACAGGGATAGCGATTTTGAAGAAGTATTCGAAACCTCTACAAAAACAATTATAAGAGAGGTAGAGAGCCTGAGGCGCCTCGTTTCTGATTTTGCCCAGTTCGGAAGGATGCCAAAGATTGAAAAGAAGGTCATTGATTTGAGGGAGATATTGCGTGAGGTTTACTATCTTTATTCAGGCTTTAAAAATGTAAGGCTCCATCTCTTCCTTCCTCCTGAGGACGTCAAGGTAGAGGTTGATCCTGAGCAGATAAAGAGGGTTTTCATCAATATAATTGATAATGCCATTGAGGCCTTAAAATCAGTACCCGAAGGTGTTCAACTAGGGGAATCAGGTATGGATTCATCATTAAAGGGCAATATCTTTATAAAACTCATAGAGGATGCCGAAAACAGGCTTGCAATAGTCAGCATAGCTGATGATGGACCAGGTATACCTGATGAGATTAAGGATAAACTTTTTATTCCTCATTTCACAACGAGAAAGGGCGGCTCCGGTCTCGGTCTTGCGATTGCCAATAGGATTGTTACCGAACACAGGGGGTTGATCAAGATAAAGGACAACAGTCCTAGGGGAGCAATCTTCATCGTAGAATTACCATTAACATTGTCTGGCAAGGGGTATTCCTGATTGAGAAAACTATATGTTAAAAACAGGCAGGAGGCAATTTGACTAATTTAATACTTGTTATAGATGATGAAGAAGGTATAAGGGATAGCCTCAGGGGCATACTTGAGGATGAGGGTTATGATGTTATCACATCTATGAATGCTGAAGAGGGTCTCAGGATATTTGATGAGCAAACTCCAGACCTCGTCCTTCTTGATATATGGTTACCGGGCATGGATGGTATAGAGGCATTAAAGAGAATGAGGGACAGAAGACCATCTGTGCCTGTAATAATGATATCAGGTCACGGAACCATAGAGCTTGCCGTCAAAGCAGCAAAACTTGGTGCCTATGATTTTCTTGAAAAGCCTCTGGCACTGGAAAGGGTAATAATTACAGTCAAGCGAGCCCTTGAGAAGGCTGCTCTTGAGGGTACACTTAGGGCAATTAAGGAAGAAGAAGAAAAATACAGAATTATCGGAGAATCTCCTGTTATAAAACATTTAAAACAACAGATTGAACTTATAGCTCCATCAGGTAGCGTGGTGCTCATAACAGGAGAAAGCGGTTCCGGAAAAGAACTTGTAGCAAGGGAGATTCACAGGAAAAGTCAGAGACAGAAAGGGCCTTTTATCGAGGTAAACTGTGCTGCCATCCCAAGGGAACTAATTGAGAGTGAACTTTTCGGTCATGAAAAAGGTTCCTTCACAGGTGCAACAGAAAGAAAAAAGGGGAAATTTGAGCTGGCTGATGGAGGTACACTCTTTCTGGATGAGATAGGAGACATGTCAAAGGAGGCACAGGCAAAGGTCTTGCGAGTAATAGAGACAAAGGAATTCCAGAGGGTTGGAGGGTCAAAAAATATAAAGGTTGATGTACGGATCATAGCTGCTACAAACAAAGACCTTTCTGATGAGGTAAAGAAAGGAAATTTCAGGGAAGACCTTTTTTTCAGATTAAATGTTATTCCTGTAAGGGTGCCATCTTTAAGAGAAAGAAAGGAAGATATTCCTCTACTGGCAGATTATTTTCTCGAGTTAATAGCACAGCAGTTTGGCAAGCCAAAGAAGAGCATCTCCAGTGCTGCAATAAAAGCCCTTCTGGATTATAACTGGCCTGGCAATGTCAGGGAGTTAAAAAATCTAATCGAAAGACTTTTTATTCTGTCGTCAGGAGAAATTATAACTGAAGAAGACATAAGGGCCTCCATGGGAACAATACAGACGCCCAATATTCAGAGCTATCTCAGGTTCAGGACCCTAAAAGAGGCTAGAGATGCTTTTGAAAGGGACTTCATACTGAGAAAACTTGAGGAAAATAACTGGAACATATCAAAAACTGCAGAAGCAATAAACCTAGAAAGAACAGCCCTTTACAGAAAGATGAAGTTGCTGGGGCTGAAAGAGATTGAGGAACAGAAAGATTAGTTCAAGAATCTTAATCACTGCTAAGATATTCAATAATCGCTTCCACAAGGTCTTCATTCGTTGCCCTTTCAGGCATGATAGAAACCCTTAGACCTGTGGATTCAACCGCCTTTCTAGTTACAGGACCTATCACAGCAATTTTTACATTTTCTAAAAATTCCATTGCCTCTTCACCTACAATTTCCACAAAATTCTTAAAGGCAGCACCACTTGTAAAGACAGCAACTGTTATCCTTCCTTCTTTAAAAAACCTCTTTATCCTCTTTGCGTGACTCTCTGGCTTTTGAGACCTGTAAGTAACAGGAGCATCAACAAAACCTCCCAAGGCCTTTATCTTTTCCGGTATTACCTCTCTTGCATTCTCTGCTCTTGGAAAGAGGAACCTTAATCCACTGAGGTTTCCTTTATAAATGTCATTCAGGACTTCCATCAGACCCTCAGCCCTGAATTCATCAGGCAGAATGTCCACCCTGAGACCATATCTTTTAAGCTCCTCTTCTGTCTTTGTCCCAACAGCGCATATCTTTATGCCCTTCAAATCCCTGATATCTCTGTTATTTTGAAAAAGCCTTTCCATAAAATATTTTACAGCTGTCTTTGAGGTAAAGATAAGCCATTGATAGCTCTCAAGCCCTTTTATTGATCTATCAAGTTCTGTCCAGTCCTCAGGAGGCAGGATATCTATGGCTGGAAATTCAATTATCTCTGCACCGAGAAATTCCAGCTTCTCATATTGAGATGAATCCCTGCCTGTAAGGAGTATCCTGTGACCGAAAAGAGGTTTTTTTTCATACCATGAAAGGGTTTCTCTAAGTCTCACCACATCTCCTGTTACAAATATAGCGGGTGGTTTTATATCATTCAGTTTAACCATTTCAGGAATTGTCTTTAGTGTTCCAGTATATGTTACCTGGTCCGCCCTTGTACCCCATCTTATAAGTGCAGCTGGTGTATCAGGATCCTTACCATTCTTTATTAGTTCACGAGTGATAAATTCAAGATTTTTTACTGCCATCAAAAAAACCAGTGTGCCGCCGAGCTCTGCTAGAGCCTTCCAGTTTATCTTACTTTCAGGCTTTGTGATATCTTCATTTCCTGTTATTACTGTAAAAAGAGATGAATACTGTCTGTGGGTAAGAGGGATACCTGCATAGGCAGGAACTGCTATTGCTGAGGTTATACCTGGGATAATCTCAAAGGGTATGCCTTCCCGTGCAAGAACCTCTGCTTCCTCTCCGCCTCTTCCAAAGACAAAGGGATCTCCACCTTTTAATCTTACAACAATCTTACCTTCTTTTGCTTTTTCTACAAGAAGCCTGTTTATATCTTCCTGACTAAGTTCATGATGGCCCCCGCGTTTACCAGCATAGACAAATTCAGCTTCTTCTTTTAGATAATTAAGTATCTGGGCATTTATATGAAAATCATAAATAACAACATCAGCCATCTGCAGACACTTCAGTCCCTTTATTGTGAAGAGCCCGATGTCGCCTGGACCTGCTCCAACAATGTAGACCTTACCTTTCATATTTACTGCATGTAAACTTCATCAAGTATCTCCCTTGCGCCTCTTTTCAGAAGATCCTCAGCGAGTGTTATACCTAATCTCTCTGCTTTATCTATTAATTTTTTCTCCAGGCCTGAAGTTTCCTCGGGAAAGCCTGCCTCTTCAGCATGCCCTCTTATTATTTTATCTCCAGGAATAGAACTAACAAGTCCATCCATGACAAGCTTTCCGTTAAAAAATCTTGCATGAGCAGCAATAGGGACCTGACAGCCTCCCTCAAGCCTTTTGAGAAAGGCCCTCTCAGCAATTACTGCTATTGAGGTCTTGTAATCATTTAATGGTCTAACAAGAGAATTTATAAATTCATCATCTATACGACATTCTATTCCAATCGCTCCCTGACCTATTGCTGGAAGGCTTATTTCAACTGGAAGTATCTCCGTTATCCTGTGCTCCCAGCCGAGTCTTTTAATGCCAGCAGCAGCAAGTATCATTGCATCAAACTGACCTTCATCAAGTTTTCTGAAGCGTGTGTCCACATTCCCTCTTAACTGGATTATTTTAAGATCCGGCCTTATACTTAGAATCTGGCATGCCCTTCTCAGACTGCTGGTGCCAACCCTTGCACCATGGGGAAGTTCCTTAAAACTTTTATATCTAAATTTTGAATCCCGAAGGGGACTGATAAAGGCATCCCTGGGATCCTCCCTCTTGCATATGGCAGCAAGGTGAAGTCCCCCGGGCAAGAGTGTTGGTACATCCTTCATGCTGTGTACAGCAAGATCAATCTCTCTGCTGAGAAGTGCATCTTCAATCTCTTTTACGAAGAGACCCTTTCCACCAACCTTTGCAAGAGGTACATCAAGTATCTTATCCCCTGTTGTTTTTATCTTTTTAAGTTCTATCTGAAGGTCTGGGTTTAACTTTAATAATTCATGCCTCACCCATTCAGACTGCCAAAGGGCAAGTTTTGATCCTCTTGTGCCAATAACTATCTTCCTCTTTTTCATCTTAATCCTCTTCTCCATTTAGGGAATAGAGTTTTTTGAGTGTTGCAATAAGAATCTCCCTGTCATCAGAATCACTTTTTAGAGCGGCTGTAGGAGGATGAATCAGCTTATTGACAATCGTGTTCGCAAGCTGAATGACTGCCTGTCTCTGTTTTTCCTCCATTGACGGAAATTTATTGAAGAATTCTTTGAGCTCTGAATCCCTTATCTCTTCAGCCTTTCTTCTGAGTGCCACTATTGTTGGCACCGAATCAAGGGAATTATACCATTTCTGGAATTTTTCCACCTCTTCATTGATTATGTCCTCTGCCTTCTGGGCCTCCTTCTGCCTCAGATGCATATTTGAATCAACAACTCCCTGAAGGTCATCAATATCATAAAGATAGACATTGTCAATCTCATTGATTGCGGGATCAATATTTCTTGGCACAGAGATGTCTATAAGAAAGACAGGTTTATGCCTTCTTTCCTTTGCCACCCTCTGCATCTGTTCCTTTGTTATCACATAATGTGAGGCTCCTGTAGAGCATATGACTATATCTGTATGTACCAGCTCCTTTAAAAAGTCTTCAAATTTTATAGCCCTCCCATTGAATTCCTTTGCTAGCTCACAGCCTCTTTCATATGTCCTGTTTGCTACAGTCACAGACTTCACTCCATTTGATATGAGGTGTCTTGCTGCAAGTTCTGCCATCTCTCCTGCTCCGAGGAGCATAAAGGTTTTTGTCGAAAGGTCCTCAAAGATCTTTTTTGCAAGCTCAACAGCAGCATAGCTCACTGAGACAGCATTTTCAGCAATCCTTGTCTCAGTCCTTACACGCTTTGCTGCTGAGATGGCCTTTTTAACAAGGGTATTGAGAATGAGGCCTGTAGTTTTTCGCTGGAGGGCAAATTCAAAGGCATCCTTTACCTGTCCAAGTATCTGGGGTTCTCCGACAACCATGGAATCAAGACTTGATGCAACCCTCATTAGGTGTCTTACAGCATCCATGCCATTAATTATGTAAAGGCTCTTCCTCAACTGCTCAATATCTACTGAGTGAAATTTAGAGAGAAAATTAATCACTTCCTGAGCTGCGGAATTTTGACCTGAACCCTCTTTTGAATAAAAGTATAGTTCTACCCTGTTACAGGTGGATATTATGAATACCTCCTTTATCAGGGGATGGCTGGAGAGTTCCCTTAGCCCTTCTTCAAGTTTCTGACCATTAAAGGCAAGTTTTTCCCTTATCTCTATTTCAGCAGTTTTATGATTTGTGCCTATTACCGTAATCATAATTTATATTTCAAAGAGGCTCTGTTCCTCTGAAACTGTGATATGTTTTTAACAACAAACTGACTCCAAAGAATGTAAACATCACAAATATAAAGCCAAGTATGGAAAGAAAGGCCGCCCTTCTTCCACGCCATCCTGCAATAAGTCTTGCATGAAGAAGAAGGGCATATATAAACCATGTAATAAGAGACCACGTCTCCTTTGGATCCCATCTCCAGTATGTACCAAATGCCGTCTCAGACCAGATTGCACCTGTAATTATGGCAAGGGTAAGGAGAGGAAAACCGAAGGTGATTAATTTGTAATTTATCTCATCAAGACTCTGAAGGCTGGGAAGTTTTGCAAAGAGACCGGAAGGATGCTTTGATTTCAGATAATATTCCTGTATGAGGTACATGATACCTATTACAAAAGACAGAGCAAAAGCAGCATTCCCGAGGAAGGCAAAAAGGGTATGAACAGGCAGCCAGAAACTTTCAAGTAAGGGATTGAGTGGCCTCAGTTCTCTTGGCAGGAGTGATGAGGAAAGCATTAGAACAAAGACAAGGGGCATTATAAAACATCCAAGAAGCCCGAGCCTGTATCGTGATTCGAGAAAGAAAAAGAGAAGAAGTATTGCCCAGGCATAAAAGGAGGATGCCTCGTGGAGATTTGTAATTGGCAGATAACCTCCTTCAAGATACCTCATAATTATTGAAAGGGTGTGGAAAAGGAATCCACCAATTGCTATATAGGTCACAGGCCTTGATGTTGCCCTTGAACCCATCCAGAGCTCAACAATACTTACTATGGCACCGGCAAAATAGAATGTAAGGGCAATCTCAAATAAAAGTGTTCGCAATCTTCACCTCTATCATTCTAAAAACATCCCAGCTCACAGTTTGTAATTTTGATTCCCATACTATCAGCGGCTCTACCAACCTCTCTGTAGGAAAACCCGAGACTTTCAGCGAGCTCCCTTGCAGCTTTACAGGTTATTCTTTTATTTACAGCTCTCTTTATAAGCTCCTGAGCCAGAATCTCTTTTTGCTGAATCAGGTCTTTTGTTTTTTCAAGCCCATCTTTCATATCTTTTATCTTTATAATTATATCTGCCCTTTTTTTAACCTTTTCTGACGAGGGTTTAGGTGGCCTTTCTTCTCCATCTAAAAATACTACTATATCCGGGTCTAAAAACTCAATCGGACTGTTTCCCTCAATAATGATGCCCCTGTATGTAGAGAGCCTTGTGATTGCGATATCAAGCATTTCAGATAAAGACTCCCTGGGACCCTGCAGCCAGAGAACCTCCTCAGCACCAGCCTCAATATACTTACCTGTATCTTTGTTTTTTTGGGATATTAACTCTTCTGTGTCTATAATAGAAGAGTAAAAACCCGTCTTCGTGTATTTTATAACACCCCAGTTTCCTCCAAGATACTTAAGGAGCTGACTTCCGAAGGTTGTTTTTCCTGCTCCGCTGTAAGAACCTCCTATGAGGATTATAAGGGGCTTCATAAACTGTTATGCGCCATTTTTTAAATAGTAGAAAATTAAAAATGCCTTTCCCCGCCTTCTACAGGTGGCGAGTATTCATCAACTGTTATATAATATCAAAAATGATCAGGATAGCTGTTATAGATGGTCAGGGTGGAGGGATAGGTCATCTCATTGTAAAGAGATTAAGGGAGGAATTTGGCGAGGCTGTAGAGATAATCGCCCTTGGCACAAATTCTACTGCTACAACTCAGATGATGAAGGCAAAGGCAAATAAGGGTGCCACAGGAGAAAATGCCATTATTTATAATTCAAAAAAGGTTGATATTATAATTGGAACCATGAGCATAATTATTGCAAATGGTATGCTTGGAGAATTAACCCCTGCCATGGCAGAAGCAATAGGCTCTTCATCCTGTCCTAAATTTCTTCTCCCTCTGAACCAGGAACAGGTGAATATTGTGGGTATAAAACGAGAGCCTCTTCCCCATCTTGTGGAAGAGCTCATAGGGATACTCAAAGAGCATATTAAGAAGGAGGTATAAGATGTGCGAGGCAAATGCCTATGTTTATGAAGATGGAAAAGAGGTCCTCTTTCTTGAAGGAGTTGATATACTTATACCCGAGGGCGAGAGACTTTTTCTCAGAAATCTCTTTGGTGAACAGAAGACCTTCGAGGGAAGGATCAGGGAGATATCCCTTGTAAAACACAAGATTGTTCTTGAAAGGATACCTAGATAGTAATTAAAAAATCAGATGTCAGCAAGGGAAGATCAGAAACCGGACACCTTTTACTCTGGTACTTTCTGGCGACTTATTGATTCAGGGCCACAGGAACCAGATTTCAACATGGCCCTAGACATCGCCATAACAGAATCTGTATTAAGAGGAGAATTTCCTCCAACTTTGAGGTTTTATTCCTGGATAAGACCATCTGTAAGTCTTGGATACTTCCAGATAATTAAGGATTTATCTGTTGAAAATTGTCAATCCCTCCATATTCCGATTGTTAGAAGACCAACAGGTGGAAGGGCAATCCTCCATGGAAGAGAGTTAACCTACAGTTTTGTCTCTCCTTACCACAGTCTTTTTAAAGCAAATCTTTACGAAACCTATAGACTTATTTCTCTCTGTTTTACCGATGCCTTAATCAGGCTCGGTCTGCCTGCAAGGATCGAGGATAGAAAAAGGGTGAGATACGGACACAATCCACTCTGTTTTCTTTCTACAAACTTTGGAGAGGTTATGCTTGAAAATCATAAGATAATGGGAAGTGCCCAGAGGAGATTCAGAAAGGGTTTTCTACAGCAGGGAAGCATGCCCTATTACATAGAGAGGCATTTATTAAAAAAAATATTTAACAACACTTATCAGCTCTCCTTTCTTGACAGACTCTCAGGACTCTTTGAGCTCCTGGAGAAAGAGGGTAAAGAAACTCCGGATGAAGCTGCGCTTAAAGAAGAGATAATAAGGGCCTTTGAAAGTAGGTTTAACATAAGGTTTAAGATACAGACTCCATCAACAACCGAATTAAAAAGAGCAGAAGAATTAAAAAGATTCCTTGAGGTAAACAAAGGCACAGGATATAACAGAGAGATTAATATAAATCTGAACTATTGACAGCAGAAGCTGGTAAAGAACAAATCCGCCAGGCCCTTTAAATGATGTACCTATAATCCCGAAAATCATAGTAAGAATTATTGCTGCAATGCTCAGTATACTGTAGAAGACAAGGCTTTCAGGTTTTCTTATTATAAACTTAAGAGCACCTTTTAAAGCTTCAAATACTCCTTTTACTGAAGAAGTAATTGATTCATTCAACAAAAGAATACCAGCAGCATATGTGAAGATAGCCATAAAAAGGATCACCATTCCCAGAGAAAGAAGTATCGAAAGAAGATAGAAAAAATTGGTGAAAAATTCTTTAATAAAATCTTCACTAACCGGTGCTGCTGACTTTGTGAGTCCGCTTATGATACCGGCAACAAAAGACAGCACCATTAGTGTAATTAGACCGGTTATTGATAACAGGAGAAATTTTTTAAAAAATCTCTTTCCGTAACTATGAAAAAGAACCCAGGAGTAAACTTCTTTTTTTGCAATATATGACATAAGAACACCCGAGGTGCCAGCTAATGTATATATAAATATAACAGAAGCAATAACAAGGTATATTAAAAGACTGAGCATTATGGTTATGATAAGGGTAAGATAGTCCCGCAACCCAACCTTAAGTATATTTTTTAAAATATCTTTAAACCCTTCTTCCGGAAGATCAAGACCGGATTTTGCAAAGACTATTATTACCGGTGTTCCAACAACAAGGAGAAAAAGAAGAAAGGCGATTACCAGAATTCCGGTCTGAATGAAAAGGAGCTTATAATTTGTGTTAACTGTTGTTATGCCCCTTTTAATTGCTTCCCTGTAATTCACTTTTAGAGTCTATTACCTCCTTTTAAAAAGTAATTTTTTCAGGAATAACATTTTATTATATTATAAAAACTGTCCCTTTCAGCAGGAATCCTTCCTGCCTTTTTTATTAGCTCTACTATCTCCTCAACTGTAAGTGACTGAGGTGTAATAGCACCTGCCTCATGGGAAATCTTCTCTTCCATAACAGTTCCCTCAAAGTCATCAGCTCCCCAGAGAAGGGATATCTGGGCAAGTCTCTCACCAAGCATGACCCAGTAGGCCTTAATATGGTCAAAATTGTCAAGAACAAGCCTGCTTATAGCAATGATTTTTAAGTGATCGATGGCTGAAAGAGGCCTTTCATGCTGAATATAAGGTAGAGGGATAAAGGCCTGAAATCCACCTGTTCTGTCCTGAAGGTCTCTGAGCCTAAGGAGATGGTCTATCCTGTGTTCAGGAGTTTCCCCGTGTCCGTAAAGCATGGTTGCATTTGACCTGATTCCCATTCTGTGGGCAATCTCCATTATCTCCAGCCATCTCTGAGCTGATATCTTCTCAGGGCAGAGAAGATTCCTCACACCTTCATCAAATATTTCTGCTCCTCCTCCTGGCATGATGTCAAGGCCGTTCAATCTCAGAACCTCGAGAACCTTTTCTATAGAAAGTCCGGAAATCTTTGAAAAATGGTCTATTTCTGTTGCTGTGTAAGCCTTTATTTGGAGAAAAGGGAAGGTATTTTTTATCGAAGAGATTATATTTATATAACGCTCAAATTTCCATTCAGGATGGAGCCCTCCGACTATATGGACCTCTCTGAGACCCGGATCCTTGGAAAGATAGAAACTGATCTTTTCAATTATATCTTCAACAGTGAACTCAAAGGCACCTGGCTCACCTCTTGAACGGCTGAAGGCACAGAATCTGCATCTATTTATGCAGAGGTTTGTTGGATTTATGTGTATATTTCTTATAAAAAAGGCATGATTTCTGTTTTTCAATAAAGCCATCCTGCAGGCAAGTTCACCAAGCACAAAAATATCAACTTCAGTATAAAGGCTGAGGGCCTCATCTTTTGAAAGCCTTTTTTTCAGAATCTCTTCTTCTGCTTTATCTTTTTTCATTTCTGCAAACGAAAACATACTGAATTATACCATAGGTGAAGTGTCAGCTCCTCTCATTATACTTTATTTCAAGTATATGTAGCAGAGGTCTGCACATTTCTATCAAAAAAATTCAGTTAAGACCAGTTTTGACTTTACCTTTTTTTTTATGTAGAATTTAAAGTATGATGAGCATATACAGATGGTTAATTCTCTCAGCTTTTTGTTTAACTTTGGCATTATTATATACTTCTACAGGCTTATCATTCTGTTATAAAGAGGCTGGAGCTCACTATAATATAGCTCCAGAACTTCTTAGAGCAATAGCCTTATCAGAAACAGGAGAAGATCCATCTAAAATAGCTTACAACAGTAATGGCTCTATTGATTTTGGACTCATGCAGATAAACTCTTCCTGGATAGATGTGATGGAACTTGATAAAAATGCACTAATTCATGATCCCTGTTACAATGTAATGGTAGGAGCAGCAATCTTAAAATACTGTATTGACAGGTATGGTTATAACTGGGAAGCCATTGGTTGTTATAATGCAAATAGCAGGCCAAAGAGAATCTCTTATTCTTGGAAGATTTACAGAACACTCCTTAAGCTCAAAA
The DNA here is from genome assembly GCA_026417875.1 of Thermodesulfovibrionales bacterium. Taxonomy (NCBI): domain Bacteria; kingdom Pseudomonadati; phylum Nitrospirota; class Thermodesulfovibrionia; order Thermodesulfovibrionales; species Thermodesulfovibrionales bacterium. The sequence continues at coordinate 53,884 of JAOACK010000003.1, forward strand.
AAGACCTCAATACATCAAAGGGAGATAGTAATTAATGAGTCTGCTTGAAGAGCTCCTAAGAAAGGCAGAAAAAAGACCTGAAAGTTCTGATATCCCTCCACAGCTTGAAGGCCTTTTGGCAAGGAAAAATAAGAGGAAAAAGACTATTTCCCTGATCATCTTTTTTAGCTTATTTCCGGGAGTTGTCCTTGTTGTCCTTCTTTTTATTGTTAATCAGCCAGGATTATCTTTGTTCCCCGAGAAGACAGAACCAGAAAGGACTTTGTTAGAGGTTAAAAATCAAAGGCTTGAAATAAAAAAACAAGGTCCAGATAGCCCTGAGTCACTTGCCGGATCAATCGCTACCGACAGCCCACAACAGTATGTAATAAACCAAGGTAGTCAGAATTCACACAATGCTCTATCAGAGCTTAACCCTCATGTTATGAGTAAGCCTGTAGACACGGAAAAAGGTAAAGGAGAATCATTAGCAAAAGAAAAATCTAAATTTAAATCAAACGAAAAAAAGAGTGAGCTCCATTCCATAACTTCAAAAGGACTGATAGCCTCAGCTCAGGAGCCCGAGGCATCTGACAGGAGAGAGCTTCTTTACAGGGCGAACTCCCTTGAACAAAGAGGTGAATATGAAAAGGCCATAGAATATTACGAGCAGATTCTAAAAACAGATCCCTCCGATCACAGGATACTGAATCAGATAGCCTATCTTTATATAAAGCTCAGACTACCTGACAGTGCAATTCATTATGCTCAAAGGATAAGAGAGCTCAGACCCGGTTATGTTCCAGGAATGATAAACCACTCGGTGGCCCTGATCATGAAAGGAGAATATAAAGAGGCTGAAAAAGTGCTTGTCGAGATCATCTCTATTGAGCCGTACAATAAAACAGCCCTTTATAATCTTGCCCTTATTCTTGAAAAGGAAGAAAGGCTTGGGGAAGCAGAGGAGTTTTATAAAAGACTTTCCTCGGCGGGCGATATCAGAGGTAATGAAGGCCTTAAAAGATTAGAGCTAAAGAAATCTCTGGTAGATAAGGGCAAGGATGAGAAGGATAAGGATTGAAAGAAGAATTCCGAGCCTAAGTTTTTTGATCCCTTCAATATTAAGGCTTTCAACAGCTGTTTCAACATGGGTGCTCCGTATCACCCTATCACCCTTAAGCCAGGCACTCATTATTGAGCGTGATGCAATAAGATTTATAAGTCTAGGAGTTCCCTTTGAATACCTATGAATGCTTCTAATGGCTGAATCTCTAAATTCTATACTTCCTTTACCTGCCTTTGTGAGCCTCCAGTTTATATACTGTCTGGTATCTTCAAGGCTCAGAGGCTTGAGCTCAAGTTTTACAGATACTCTCTGATTGAGCTGTCTTAGTTTATGACTTCTGAGTTTTTCCTCCAATTCAGGCTGGCCTATAAGTATTATCTGCAGCAGCTTTTCAGTGTTCGTCTCTATATTGGAAAGCAGTCTCAGCTCTTCAAGACTGTCATCAGGAAGGTCCTGTGCTTCATCGATAAATATGAGCACCGGTCTTTGAGCAGCGGTCTTCTCAAGGAGATAATCTCTCAGTTTTTTTATTGCATCATGTTTGGTCTCTCCTGGGCATTTAACACCCAGGTCTTCAAGTATTGCGATGAAGAGTTCATGGCTGTTTAACTGGGGAGTCAATATAAGGGCAATCTCTGCCTTATCTCGCCAGTCTTCAATAAATTTTCTTATAAGTGTGGTCTTGCCGGTTCCGGGCTCACCGGTAATCACACAGAAGCCTTCTTTCTGCTTTGCAATGTATTCCATACTACCAAGACCTGTTCTGTGGATTTCAGAAGGATAGAAGAACTCCGGGTCTGGAGTAAGTTTGAAGGGATCTTCCTTCAATCCAAAAAAATCAAGATAGGCCATTTTACATCTTCCCCAGGGTAGAGATTATCTCGTATATTGGTCCTATAAGACCTACGACTATGAAGGCGAACATTATACCTATAATTCCGATAACCACCGGTTCTATTAGCTTGCCCAGTCTCTGAGAAATATCATCAAGTTTCTGGAGATAAAAATCGGAAAGGAATTTTAATTGTTCATCCATATTTCCTGTTGTTTCACCAACCCTCAGCATCCTTCCAATAAGAGGTGGGAAGATATCTTCCCTTGCAATTCCATCAGCGATACTCCCACCCGCAATAACCTGTTCCTTTATCCTCGTTATTGCCCTTCTGAAGGGTACACTGTCCATTACCTGAAGTAGCATATCAAAGGTCCTGTCAATGGTGATGCCGGCTACAGTGAGTATCCTGAACTGTTCCGAAAAGAGTGCCAGCAGTTTATTATGAACAATCAATTTTATGATGGGCAACCGAAGAACCATTCTATCTATCATGTACTTTGTATCTTCTCTAAAACTGAGAAGCCTTAATAGAAAATAGATTCCGAGAAATCCCAGGGGCAGGATAAACCAGAACTCCCTAGAGAATTCACTTACCTTCATGAGAATCCTTGTTGTAACTGGAAGGTCAATCCTCAGGTCTTTAAAGACCTGCATTATCTTTGGAAGGACATAGACAAGCCAGAAGAACATAGCACCAAGTGTTGCCATCAGTGCAAAAAAAGGATATATCATTGCTCTCTTTATAGCCTGATTGAGGTCTTCTATCCTTTTAAGATGTTCTGATATTTCTCTCAGACTCAGATCCAGCCTTCCGGTCTCTTCTCCCACCTTAATAAGATTCAGGAAAACGGACGGGAAAATGGCCCTGTGCTGTTCAAGGGCGTCAGAGAAGGTTGAACCAAGCTCTATATTGGAAGTTATAGCCCTCAGTTTCTCTCTGAAAAAAGGATCCTTTTCTGATTCTGTAAGTTCCCTTAATGCTTCTGTTATGGGTATGCCAGCCCGCAGCATTATGGAAAGATTGTTTGAAAATTCAATCAGAGTGCTTCTCTTAATTTTTCTAAGAAGGAATCCCTTAAGGACATTTTCCCTGGCAGAAATCCTTTTTATCCTTAGGACATACAGTCCTGCTGCCTGAAGGCTGTCGAGGGCTGACCTTTCATCCACATGCTCAATTGACGATCTTATTTTCCTTCCATCCCTGTCTATTGCTATATACTGAAATTCAGCCATCTCATCCAGCAACCCTTGTAAGTTCTTCTAATGAAGTAAGACCCCTCAGAACCTTTCTTATACCATCATCCCTCATAAAAGTAGTACCTTTTTTACGGGCCGCATCTTTCATAGAAGTAACAGGCATTCCGCTGGCAATCATCTCTCTCAGTTCATCATCAAAAATAATAACCTCTCCAATAGCTGTTCTGCCAGTGTAACCAGTGTGATGACAGAATTCGCAGCCAGCGGGAGCGAAGAGCTTTCTTGTTTCTTTAATCTCTTCTTTTAATAAAGGGTCGGTGGTCTGGCCGATAAGTACTGAGAGCATATCTGGAGTTAGAGGCTTTTCAACCTTACACTTAGGGCAGAGGAGTCTAACAAGCCTCTGGGCTATCACACCGAGTATCGAGGAGCTTAGCAGAAATCTATCAATGCCAAGATCAATGAGCCTGGGCACAGCTGTTACAGCATCATTTGTGTGGAGTGTACTCAGGACAAGATGTCCTGTAATTGAGGCCCTTATGGCTATCTTTGCGGTTTCTTCATCCCTTATTTCACCGAGAAATATTACATCAGGGTCCTGCCTCATGAAATTCCTTCCCGCCATGATGAAGTCAAGTCCTATTTTTTCATTCACCTGAACCTGTCGTACAAAACTCATTCTATATTCAACTGGGTCTTCAATGCTGAGGACGTTCCTCTCAAGAAGATTGATCTCTCTCATAGCAGCATATATGGTGGTGGTCTTACCACTTCCTGTTGGACCTGCAACTATGATCATACCATGGGGTTTGGAGAAAAGGATTTTAAGTTTCTTTATGTCTTCGGTCTGAAATCCAAGATTTCCAAGCCTCAAAAGCGCTCCACTGAAACCTAGAACCCTTATTACAACATTCTCTCCGTAAATGGTTGGCACAATAGAAACCCTCATCTCATAGTTTTTGTCAAGGAATGAAAACACGAAGGCTCCGTCCTGTGGCAGTCTCTGTTCTGTGATGTCAAGTCTTGAAAGAACCTTTATTCTTGATATCATGGGGATCTGGGCTATCTTAGGTATGCAGAAACCGTGCTGGAGAATCCCATCTATTCTGTAGAAGACGTCCACAGAATCATAGGAACTTGATATGTGTATATCTGTGGCCTTTCTTCTCATGCCTTCTGTTAAAATAAGTTCAACGAGGCTTGAAACCTGCTGGGGAGATGCTGTTTCCTGATTTTTTAGTTCTGATATTATCTTCTCTAGTTTCTCTTTTATAGGATTCTCCATAAAATAATAGGCTCTTTCAAGAACATCATTGAAAGATTCAGAGTCAACAACAGCCACATGAGGTGGTGAACCAGTAAGCCTTGTTACAGCATCTATTGCAGCAACATTACCAGGATTAGTTATTCCGATAAGTAGCCTTCCGTTTCTGAATTCAATAGGAATAAAACTGAATCTCTGAGCCATTGATTGTGGAATCTTCTGGAGAACCTCGGCTGAGATGGGATAATTAATTACGTCAATGAATTCAAGGCCTGCTTGCTCAGCAAGTGTCTGGGCTATATCCATGGCTGAAACAAAACCCAGTCTTACAAGTATATCGCCAAGAAGCTGGCCGGTCACCTGCTGGTGTCTAAGTGCAACCTGAAGCCTTGCTTCATTGAGAAGACCTTTTTCTTTTAAAAGCTCACCGAGGAGTTTTTTCATCTCTGGGGTAGGTCTCGGTCGCTGCAACAGGTCTCAGCATTATTACAAGCTCTTTCCTGTCTTTAATCTTTTCATGGCTCTTAAATAGTGTTCCTATGAGGGGAAGGCTGCCGAGAAGAGGAACCCTGTTTTCCCTCACAGAATCCTTATCCTGTATAAGGCCACCTATAATGATGGTTTCACCATTTTTTACCTTTATTATAGTGCTCATCTCTCTAAGATCAACCGTTGGAAGGGATATCTGTACAATATTCTGACCTGGCTGGCCTATAGTTCTTTCCTCCATAGATACAAGGTCTGAGATTATGGGGGTTATGGTCATGGAAATCTCACCTCTGTCATCAACAAAGGGGATAACACCGAGCATTATTCCAGAAAGCAGGCTTGATGTCGTCACTGTAAAGGTTATGGTTGGAGCAGTACCTGTTGTAGTGGTTGTTGTCTCCACCCTTGATATGAAAGAAAAATTTCTTCCCACACTCAAAAGAGCAGTCTGTCCATTCATTATATTTATTTTTGGATTTGAAAGGACGTTTACCCTTCCCTGAGTCTCAAGTGCTCTGAGTATGGAGTTAAAATTAGCTCCTGTAATGCCTATACTGAATCTGGGTATATCAACTACATCTTTAAATCCTGTGGTGCCCACAGAGATATCACCAACACCGCGCCAGTTGTCAAGAAAGGTCCAGTCAATACCATATCTAAGGGTATCGTTAAGCTGCACCTCTGCTATTCTTGCCTCGATCATTACCTGTCTTGAAAGTGACTCCTTTAATCTATTCAAGAATCTTTCCACCTGGCCAAGATCCCTCTTTCCTGCTGTTACAAAGACAGTGCCCGTGACCTTATTGAGTGTGAATGACGGCTTAAGTGGTGCTACAGACATATCAAGTATCTTTTTAATGGATTCTTCAATGCTCTTCCAGAAATCATAGGCACCTCTGTCAGATGCTATTTTCTGAGATATTTCACCACGTATATTTCCAGTAGTAAGACCTTCTGCTGTCTGAATTCCTCCAAGAATATCTCCTCCAAGGTTCACATCAATGCTCTGTGATAAAGGCGGCAGGGGAAGCTCAAAGACCTTTGTCCTCTGGGGAATAATCCTGAGAATATTGTTTTTTATTTCCCAGAAATAATCGAGACCGTCAAAAACGGCCTCAAGGGCCTCATAGAGTGTGACACCTTTCAGAGTTATTGTTAGCGGAGTTTCCGAATTCACTCCATTTTCAATTACAAGATTTAGTCCTCCTGCATCTGCAATAATATGAAGAACATCTCTGAGTGGTGAGTTCCTTAATTTTAAGTCTATCTTTATTTCTTTAAGGGGTGAAAGTTCTTCATTTACTGGAAGTGGTTCAGGAGGAAGTTCCTTAACAGGCCTTGATTCATGCTCAACCGCAGGTGGTTCAATGGTCTCCAATGAGCTTTTAATTTCTTTATGGGCACAGGATAGAAAACAACAGACAAGAATGAATATTAATAGTTTTTTCAATAAATAACCTCCTCTCTTTAAAACACTCTCCGGGCAGAAGCTAACTCGCTTCCCGGAGCTATAAATAAAATATAATAACCTGTAGTCTTTGTCAAGGAAAATTAACATTTTATTTGATTTATTCTTTATCCTTAGGCTAAAATTTTACAGGCTGTCTTTAGAGGGCGGATTATTGATTAATAATAGGAGGTATTTATGAAGAGATTATTAATATTATTACTTTCTGGATTCGTTGTCCTGGGTTTATCTATTACAAAGGTTAATGCTCAGGACGCCGGAGAGCTTGGCATCAAGCTCCAGAGTATAAATTTTGAAGACATCTCTGACAGCAAGGCCTATGCCTCTGTTTTTGGCTACATCAATACTGCACCAAATGCAGCAATAGGTTTTGAGATCGGAACAGCGAATATAGAGGATGAAACTTATTATATCCTTGGCAATCGTTACGAGGAATCTATTGATTTCACACCAATTGAGGTGAATCTCAAGCTCCGGGCAAAATCCAGGGGGGAGACAGGTTTTGAATTGGATCTCGGTGGAGGTGTTAGCTATAATGTCCTGAACTATGAACTTTATATAAATAATGTTAAAGTAGCTGATGAGAATAAGAATCTCTTTGGCTGGCAGGCCTTTGTATCAGGAAAGTATTTCTTCACACCGCAGAGAGCCAGTTTTGGAATCTTTACCGGCTTTGAGATTAAATACCAGTGGGTTGATTCTTTTACGGAATATGGAGAGGAGATAGACCTCTCAAATACAAGATTCGGTCTTGAGCTCGGTGTTATGTTCTGATAAAGGAGCCTGGCAGGCCGTTAGAGCAGAGCAATCTTTAAAAAGGAAAACCTTCTATTATCTTCTTTTACTATTCTTCTGCTCTGCTCTAACTGGTTGCAGGATTGAGCATGAGATAAGGGAACGAGAGTCCATAAGGGTTGGAACCCTTGCAGATGCAAGGATGCTCCTGCCCCTTTTTGCCTCTGATAGTGCCTCTGCTGAAATAAGCAGTCTTATATTCAATGGTCTCACAAAATATAACAAGAATATTAAACTAGTAGGTGACCTCGCAGAATCCTGGCAAATTAAAAATAATGGTAGAGAAATTATCTTTCACCTTAGAAGAAATGTGAAATGGCATGATGGAAGAGAATTTACCTCAAGAGATGTGCTCTTTACCTACAGGGCTGTTACAGATCCCAAAAATCCTACTCCCTATGGAGGAATATACGGTCCTGTTGATAGGGTTGAGGCTATTGATAAATACACTGTGAGGGTTATATATAAAGAACCCTTTGCACCAGCACTTGAATCATGGTCAATGGGGATACTGCCAGCCCATCTTCTTGAAGGAAAAGATCTTGCAAAGAGTGAACTTAACAGGGCGCCAGTTGGAACAGGTCCTTATAGATTTAAAAGATGGATTACAGGTCAGAGGATTGAACTTGAGAGATTTGATGATTATTTTGAGGGAAGACCAAATATTAAGAAATATATAGCAAGGATAATCCCTGATATGTCTACCATGTTTCTGGAATTGAAGTTTGGTGGTATCGATTACATGGGACTGACACCGGCCCAGTACAAACTGAAGGCTGATACAGAATATTTCAAAAAGCGATTCCAGAAATTCAGATATCCTGCTTTTGGTTATACCTATCTTGGATTCAATCTACTTGATGAAAGGTTCAAGGAAAAGAGGGTAAGGCAGGCTATTGCCTATGCTATTGATAAGGACAAGATAATAAGAGGGGTGCTTCTTGGATATGGCAGACCCTGTACAGGTCCTTTTCCGCCTGATTCATGGGCATATAATAAAAAAATTAAAGGTTATCCATATGATCCAGCAAAGGCACTGGAACTCCTTATGGAAGCTGGATGGAAGAGAGGAGATGATGGGATATTGAGAAAAAATGGTGTACCCTTTAAATTCACTGTACTTGTAAATCAGGGAAATACACAGCGACTCATGGCTGCCCAGATAATCAAGGAGGATCTTAAAAAAATAGGTATTGAGATGGATATCAGGGTCCTTGAGTGGCAGACCCTCCTGCATCAGTTTATTGATAAAAGGGCCTTCGAGGCAGTGATAATGGGATGGGCTCTTTCAAGAGATCCTGACATTTATGATATATGGCATTCATCAAAGACAAGAGAGGGTGAGTTTAATTTTATATCTTACAGAAATCCAGAGGTTGACAGCCTGCTTCTCAAAGGAAGGACAACTCTGAATATAGAAGAAAGAAAGAAGATTTACTGGAGGATACACGAAATATTACATGAGGATCAACCCACTGTCTTTTTATATGTACCTGATGCCCTTCCTGTTATCCATAAAAGATTTAAAGGAATAGAACCATCACCAATCGGTATATGGCATAATTTCATTCACTGGTATGTGGAATAGATATTTTTCAATCATTCTTTTTTATTTCACACTTCACGCCCTCAAAAGCATATACAATCCTTTTTTCTCTCTCAAGTTTCTCCTCAGGAAAGGGTATTGGTACTAAATCCTTCATGTATTTCAGTAGTTCTTCCTTTGAAGGCAGATCCTCTAATCTTTCTCCCCTGAGCCTCCCTGAAGGTACGTCGAGAAGTCTTAATCTCTCACCATCAGTGACTGCTGCAAAAGGTATCTGGTGTTCTTTTATAACTCTTGCAAAGGCAAGGACATATCTCTCCCATGATTCTATTGATGTTGGAGCACATCTAATCAGGACCGCCTCCCTTCCACCAGCCTTTATAATGAAGTCAATGGATATCTTTATACTGCAATCACTGAGTGGTAGTTCAAACTCGGGGTCAACAATTATGTCCTCTCTTGAGAATCCCCTCTCCTTTATGAGAAATTCCCATGTCTTCATCCTTATACCACTTAACTGAATCAGTTCCAAACTTTCTTCTGCTGTTATTCTCTCTTTTATTAACTCTTCTCTTGAGACTTTATTCTCCAAGATAGGCCCTCCTTAATTCTTCGTTCTTGAGAAGTTCAGAACCGGTCCCTTCCATTCGCAAAGTTCCGTTTTCTAACACATAAGCCCTTGATGATAACTTAAGAGCAGCCTTTGCATTCTGCTCCACTAGAAGTACTGTTACACCCCGGGAATTTATTTTTTTAATTATAGAAAATATCCTCGTGACCATTATTGGTGAAAGACCTAAGGAAGGCTCATCAAACATTATAAGCTCTGGCTCTGACATTAGAGCCCTTGCGATTGCAAGCATCTGCTGTTCTCCTCCACTGAGTGTTCCAGCTACCTGGTTTCTCCTTTCCTTTAATACCGGAAAGAATTCAAAAAGCTCCTCAATTAATGAAGCAGAAATTTTTTTTGTAAAGGCTCCGAGCTCAAGATTCTCTGCTACTGTCAGATTGGAAAATATCCTCCTTCCTTCCGGTACAAGAACCAGCCCTTTTTTCATAACCTCATGGGCCGGAAGACCTGTAATATCCTGTCCTTTGAAAAGTATTCTTCCCGAGGCAGGTCTTACTCCTCCTGCTATGCTCATAAGGGTAGAGGTTTTTCCTGCTCCATTTGCACCAATAATTGAGACGATCTCGCCCTCTTTCACAGAGAGGTTAATACCTCTCACAGCTTTTATCGGTCCGTAGCTTACATGAAGGTCAGTGACCTCAAGCATGGATCTCCTTTCCCAGATAGGCTTCAATCACAAGAGGATCGTTCTTTACCATATCTGGTGTTCCTTCTGCTATTTTCACGCCATGATCTAGAACCACTATCCACTCAGATACTCCCATCACAACTCTCATATCGTGTTCAATCAGTACTACTGTTTTCCCAATCTCTTTTAATCTTTTTATAATGTCCATCATCTCCGAGCTTTCCTGGGGATTCATTCCAGCAGTAGGCTCATCAAGAAGTATTACCTCAGCCTCTGTAGCCAGTGCCCTTGCTATCTCAAGCCTTCTCTGACTTCCATAAGGCAATTCTCCTGCGAGTTTTTCGAGTTCTTCATGAAGGTTTACGAATTCAAGATATTCATAAGCCTTCTGTAAAATCGCCTCTTCCTGTTTTAAGAAATTTTTTCTTTTTATAAAAATAGAAAATATATTTTGGCTGTAAGAGTTATGCTGAGCTACAAGAACATTCTGAAGGACTGTCATCTCCTTAAATAACCTGATATTCTGGAATGTCCTGCTGATACCTGCCTCTGCTATCTTATGGGGTGGCAGACCCACTATATTTTTCCCCCTGAAGAGTATCTCTCCCTTTGAGGGTTTTGTAAGACCTGTTAGGCAATTAAAAAGGGTGGTCTTTCCGGCTCCATTCGGTCCAATTATTGAAAAAATAGCATTCTCCCTGATTCTGAAAGAAACCTCCTCCAGAGCAGCAAGTCCCCCAAAATACTTTGTAAGGTTTTTAAATTCTATAATATGCATATTCCTTTCTACAACATCCTCTCTAAATCAAACTTATTTACAAAAGGTTATGTTAAGCCTTTTTCAAAAGGCTCCTTGAGCCCACTATCCCCTGTGGTCTGAATATCATCATAAATATAAGCCCTGCTCCAAGAAATATCATCCTGAACTGTTCAAATTCCCTAAGTACCTCAGGAAGTGCTACAAGTATAACTGCGCCAATTACCGGTCCGGCTATTGTAGCCTGGCCACCGAGTATTACCATCGCCACTATGAGAACTGATTCTAAAAAAGTAAAACTCTCCGGAGAGACAAATCTCATCTTTGCTGCAAATAGCTGTCCTGCCAGTCCTGCCCAGAAAGCACCAAAGACAAAGGCATAGAGTTTGTAAAGAAAGGTATTTATTCCCATTGCAGAGGCAGCTATCTCATCATCCCTGATACTCATCCATGCCCTCCCAGCCTTTGAATTAATGACCTTCTTAATTAAAAAAACTGTTAAAAATACAAAGAAGATAACAAGATAGTAAAATTCTGTAACACCGTTTAATTCAAATCCCAGTACGGATGGACGTTTAATTCCTGGTATTCCATTTGGACCATTTGTGAGGCTAACCCAGTTATTAAGGACTATCCTTGTTATCTCTCCAAATCCCAGTGTAACAATGGCAAGATAATCACCCCTTAATCTCAGAGCAGGTATTCCAAGAAGAAACCCTGCTATAGCGCTCAATGTTACTGATATTGGAAGGCAGAGCCAGAATCCAATATTAAGCCCTGTATTTAGCAGGGCATAGCTGTAGGCGCCAATAGCATAGAAGGCTGCAAAACCGAGATTAAGAAGTCCTGTGTATCCAACCATAATGTTCAGCCCGAGGGCAAGGATTATATATATTCCTGCAAGGACTGCCACATCTATTACATAAGTACTGGCAAAAAGCGGAATAAGAAGGCTGATAATCAGGATGAAATAGATATTGAAAATCCCTGAAAATTTTTTTATAAAAAGGAAATCCTTCTTTTTTTCTTGAAAATAAGAAAATTTTTTAAAAAAACTCCAGAGAATTTCTATGCCAAGAATAACACCTGATATTGCTGTAGCAGTCTTCATGCCTGTAAAAGGCAGGGATAAAAGGCCAAACCATAGAGGTGGCATAAACCACTTCAAGGACCTCATACCTTCTCCTCCACGGTTCTTCTAAACAGGCCTGATGGTCTTATAAGAAGGATGATTATCAGTACAATAAAGGCATAGGCATCCTTGTATTCACTTGATATATAACCTGCGGCAAGACCCTCTATGAGACCAAGAAGAATTCCACCGAGCATTGCACCAGGAATGCTTCCTATCCCTCCGAGCACAGCAGCAGTGAACGCCTTAATACCCGCTATGTAGCCCATGTAATAATTAATCAGGCTGTAATAAAGGGTGACCATAAATCCTGCAATGGCAGCAAGGGCAGAGCCTATTATAAAGGTCATGGCTATTATTCTGTCAGGATTGATTCCCACAAAGGATGCCATGAGTCTGTCCTGTGCTACAGCCCTCATTGCCTTACCAGTCTTGGTCTTTAAGATAAAGAGATTGAGCAGCAGCATGATTAGTGTTGAGCCAATTATTATGGTAAGCTGGACAGCTGTAATCCTTGCTTCTCCTATCGTAATTCCTTTATCAGAAAAGAGTGAAGGAAATACCTTATAGGTAGCTCCCTGGGTAATCATTACAAAATTCTGAAGAAATATTGATACACCTATGGCACTTATAAGAGGACTGAGCCTTGGAGCGCCTCTTAATGGCCTGTAGGCAATCCTTTCAACAGTAGCTCCATAGGCTGAGACAAAAAGTACAGAAACCACGAGGCTGAGGAGCAAGCTCAGCAGTATGGAGGCCTCTGTGAATTTTGCACCTGTAAATATGGCAAAGGTGATTACTGTCATATAGGCACCGAGCATGTATATCTCACCATGGGCAAAATTTATAAGCTGAAGTATTCCGTAGACCATGGTGTATCCTAAGGCTATGAGGGCATAGACATAGCCGAGGGTTAATCCGTGTATGAGCTGCTGGAGAAACATATTTTTTACTGTGAGAGTTTTTTCTTTAAAATTTCATTAACAATCTGCGGTGATGCCTTTCCTTTTGTAAGCTTCATCACCTGTCCGACAAAGAATCCCAGCAGTTTATCCTCTCCTTTTTTATATCTCTCAACTTCCTTTGGAGAATTTTTAAGGACCTCCTCAATTGCCTTTTCTATGAAGGATTCATCTGTGATCTGAACAAGACCCTTTTCCTTTACTATATCATCAGGAGATCTTCCTGTTTTATATACCTCCTCAAATACTGTTTTGGCTATCTTTTGAGACACTATGCCCTCGTCAATCAATTTAAGAAGCCTTACAAGAGATTCAGGTTTTACAGGACAATCATCAAAGCTTCTGCCTTCCTCATTAAGGAGTCTTGAAAGTTCTCCCATTATCCAGTTTGCCACTGCCTTTGGCTGGGCACCAAGACTTACTGCCTTTTCAAACCACTCAGCCATGCTGAGTTCCTGAGCCAAAAACTGGGCATCATAAACCGGAAGGCCATATTCTTTAATAAATCTCTCCTCTTTATGATCTGGCAGTTCTGGAAGGGTTTTCCTTACCTCCTCTATAAATTCCTTAGATAACTCCACTGGTACAAGGTCTGGTTCAGGAAAGTATCTGTAATCATGAGCCTCTTCCTTTGACCTCATGGACTGGGTTGTCTCTGTCCTTGAGTCCCAGAGCCTTGTCTCCTGTATGACCCTGCCTCCCTCTTCAAGAACCCTTATCTGCCTCTCTATTTCATATTCAATTGCCCTCTCGACGAATCTGAAGGAGTTTATATTTTTAATCTCTGTCTTCACTCCAAATTCAGTGCTTCCCGCAGGTCTTACCGAGACATTGGCATCGCATCTAAGGGAACCCTGCTCCATATTTCCATCACATACACCAAGATATCTGAGAATCTGCCTAAGCCTCCTCATGAAATAAGCTGCCTCTTTCGGGCTTCTGATATCAGGCCTTGTTACAATCTCCATAAGGGGGACACCTGCCCTGTTAAGGTCAACAAGGCTGTAATCACCATCATGGATATTTTTACCTGCATCCTCTTCAAGATGAATCCTGATAATTCCAATCCTTCTCCTTATGCCATCAACCTCTATATCAAGATAACCATCTTCACAGAGGGGTAATTCATACTGGCTTATCTGATAACCCTTTGGCAGATCAGGATAAAAATAATTCTTTCTTGCAAACCTGCTGTAAGGTGATATCCTGCAATTTAAGGCAAGGCCTGTTTTTACAGTATAGAGTACTGCTTTTTTATTAAGAACAGGCAGGACTCCTGGCATTCCAAGACAGACGGGACAGACCTGTGTATTTGGCTCTGCACCGAATGTTGTTGGGCATCCACAGAATATCTTTGAGCCTGTTAGAAGCTGGGCATGAATCTCAAGCCCTATTACAGCCTCGTACTGAGTTTTTCCTTTTGCCATAAGACCTCTACCCGCAGAATAAAGTAAGCTATTATAACAGATTTTGTTCTGAGAGCACGGTATATCATTATTTCAATATTTCAATCCAAAGATTTAACGTGGTGGAGGGTCTATAATTTCATCTTGAAAATCTGCGAGAATAAATTAAAGAAGACTCACTTCAACAATCAGCTATGCCTGTCTTATAAATCAGGATTTCCTATTGCACTCAATATTTAAAAATTTATTTTTAAGACCCTGTGCTAATACTCATCATATTTTTTTGCCATTCCCTTCACAATATCTGCCGGATATTTCTTCTCATTGATCTCAATCTTCTCCATTGCTGCCCCGACAGGATCAATTCCGAATTTATCTGCCAGTTTTGTCAGGTATATCATCACATCTCCTATCTCCTCTTTAAGTTGCTGGATTTTTTCAGGACTGAGTGCATAACTCTCCTCTTCCGTTAGCCATTGAAAGAGCTCCACTATCTCCGATGCCTCAACACTCAGGGCCATTGAAAGATTTTTTGGAGAATGAAATTTTTCCCAGTCTCTCTCCTCTGCAAAGGTTCTTAATCTCTTGATAAGTTCATGCATATCTTGCATAAAGAAATCGTTTTAAGTACCCATTGTTTTCTATCAAATGGGCATTTTATCCTTCAAATTTCCAGTAAGAGTTAGCAATTTTAATGGTTTTATTTTACAGCCTGTAAAATAAATTGTCAAAACAATTCTGCATCTACCTCGAGAACATAGGGTATAAATAAGGCAGGCTATACACCAAAAATATAGGAGCCCTTTTTATCAGTTTTTTGAAGCCCGGAATATAGCCAGAAAATCGCACTCTCCTTCCAGCTGGCTTCTGTGGCTTATTAGTTATGTTATACTATGGAGTTTATGGATTACCTGAAAAATTTACTTAAAAAAATATTTCATCTTCTTTTTCTTTTTTATCTGTTGGCTGTTTGTGCGAAAGTGTCAGTTGCTGAAGCGACACCTGAGCACGGTAATATCTCTCTGGAAGAAAGAAAAACTTCCCTATCTCAGAAGACAAGCAATCTCTCTGAGCCGGCTACTATTTCACAGCCTGTTGTCATATTAATAGAAGTTAGTGGTGCGAAGCGGGTTACAGAAAATGCTGTGAGGGCGAAGATTTCTCATAAAGTTAATGAACCTGTCTCCTCTGAAAAAATAAGCAATGATATAAAAGAGATCTATAAAATGGGTTATTTTGATGATGTGAAGGTAGAGATGGAACCTGTGCCTGGTGGCGTAAAACTGATTTATGTCCTTAAAGAAAAACCCACAATCCAGAAGATCAATTTTGAAGGCAATGAGGAATTTGATGATCAGAAACTCAGAGAGAACATATCTATATCCCCGGGCTCAATAGCTGATGCTACGCTCATTCAGGATAATGCATCAAAGATAAAAGCCCTTTATGAAGAAAAGGGATATTATCTCACAAATGTTATTCCAGTCTTAAGAAAACTGAGAGAGGATACAGTAAGCCTTACTTTCATGATTGAAGAGGGTCCGGTGGTTAAAATAAAAAGGATTATTATTGAAGGAGCAGAAAAGATACCGCCAGAAAAGGTAAAGAAGGTGATGAAAACAAAGGAACGGGGTTTTTTCTCTTTTCTTACCAAGTCAGGTTACTACAAAAAGGACGAGATGAGAAATGATATTGAGAGAATAAAGGACCTCTACCTAAATAACGGTTACATCAAAATAGCTGTATCTAATCCAGAGCTAATGATTTCTGAAGATAAAAGAACAATGGAGATAAAAATAGCAATTCAAGAAGGAGAGCAATACAGAATTGATTCCATAGCTGTTGAAGGTAACAGGAGCTATCCTGAAGATGAAATCAGGAAACTTTTAAGCATAAAAAGGAACGATATATTCAGCAGGGAGGCTTTAAGGAAAGATATTTCCAGCATTGTGAATTTTTATTCAGAAAGAGGTTATGCCCTTGCCACGGTTATACCAGATGTCATACCTGATGATAGCAAGAAAACTGTAGAGCTTATTCTAAGGGTTCAGGAAGGAGACCTCTTCAGAATAGGACGAATAGAGATATTCGGAAATACAAAGACCTGGGACAAGGTCATAAGAAGAGAAATGAGGCTTGATGAAGGAGACATATTTAACAGCAAACTTCTCAGAAGGAGTTATGAAAGAATAAATAACCTTCAGTTTTTTGAGACTGTTGAGCTCAATCCAAAACCTGATGCAGAGGAAAAGAAAGTGGATATAGATATAAAGGTCAAAGAAAGACCAACCGGTATGCTCAGTGTTGGTGGTGGTTATAGTTCCATAGATAGATGGGTAGCAATGGTAGATTTAAGCCAGGGAAATCTTGGAGGAAGGGGGCAGTATCTCAAACTGAGAGGTGAATTCGGTGGCAGAAGGACACTCTATGAGCTCTCTTACAGGGATCCGTGGTTTCTGGATAAACCACTTTCTTTTGGCCTGAGTGTTTATAAATCTTCAAGGGAATATCCCCTTTATGATAGAAGGGCCACAGGATTTGAGATATCTTTTGGCAAAAGCTTTACAGAATACTGGGGTGGAAGCCTTTCCTATAATCTCGAGAAGGTTACAATAGAAAACGTAGATGATGCTGCCTCCCAGTTTATAAAGGATCAGCAGGGTACAAGAGTGACGAGCAGTATCAGTCCAACAATAGCAAGGGATTCAAGAGACAATTTCCTAGATCCTTCAAGAGGCTCAAGAAATGCCATTTATCTTACAGTTGCAGGTCTTGGAGGCACAAATGGTTTTATAAGATCTGTCTTTGATTCCGCATGGTTCTTCCCATGGGGCAAGACAACCTTTTCACTGAGGGGCAGGATAGGTTATGCCTCTGGAGCCTTTGGAAAAGATCTGCCCATATATGAGAGATTTTATGTTGGAGGTATATACACAGTGAGGGGACTGGGTTTTGGAGAGGCAGGACCTGTTGATGAGAATAATGAACCCATTGGAGGTACAAAGGAATTAATATTCAACCTTGAGTACATCTTTCCTCTTATTGAAGAGGCAAGGCTCAAAGGTGTATTATTCTTTGATGCAGGAAAGGCCTTTGAACAATCAGAACCCATGGATAGTCTCAGAAGAACAGCAGGTTTTGGAATAAGATGGATCTCTCCAATTGGCCCTATCAGGCTTGAATATGGAAGAAATCTTGATCCTAAACCCCATGAAAGTAAAGGAAGGGTGGAATTCACCTTTGGAACATTCTTTTAGTATTTGGATTATTTATGTCCCATCGGGACACTTAAAAAGGCAAGACCCTCAGGAAATCAAGAGAAACTGTGGATTAAACATCTCTCTTGATGAACTATGGAAATGCCTCATTGAGGAGGAGAAAATGTTTAGAAAAGGCATGAAGATTTTACTGGTCGGAATTATTTTTACACTTGCCCTTTTCGCCTGGAATGTTCTGGATAACTCGAGAAAAATTTTTCCGAGAGTCACTGGTGACGGACTCTTTTCAGAGGTGGAGGCTGCTGAAATTAAAATAGGTTATGTTGATCTCGGTAAAGCGCTCAACGATTCAAAGCGAGGGAAGGATGCCAAGGCAGAACTCGAAGCCCTTGTTAAACAGAAACAATCCCAGATTGATGAACTTGAAAAAAAGATTAATACTCAGAGAGCAGAGTTTGAAAAACAGGCGCCCGCCCTATCTGAAAAGGCAAGACAGGAAAAACAGGCAGAGATAGAAAGGTCTATTCAGGATTACCAGAAACTCGTACAGGATGCCCAGGCAGAGGTGGAGAAAAAGAGAAGAGACCTCACAACAGGCATATTGAAAGAATTAAGGGATATAATAAACGAGATAGGCAAGAAGGAAGGCTATACCATAATTCTTGAATCTTCTGAGGGATTGATACTTTATTCAAAGGAAGGACTTGATCTTACAGATCGCATAATAAAGATTTATGACGAAAGACAGAAAAAGTAATTATCCTTACTTTATTTATAATTTATATTAAAGGCAGGTGTACCCAAAGTATTTATAGAAAAGTATTTATTATTCACTTGTAAAGGATTAAATGAAACTTAAGGAGATCGCTGAATATCTTAAAGGAGAGCTCAGGGGAGAACCTGAGCTTGAGATAAGGGGAGTGGAAGGCATTGAAGATGCTATGGAAGGGGATATTACTTTTCTTAGAGGAGAAAAGCTACCTGACGGTATCGAGCTTAAAGCTGGAGCCATAATAGTGAAAGATTTCCTCGAAGGCCTATCTATCTCCCAGATCAGGGTTAAAAATCCTCAGTATGCCTTTGCAAGGCTTCTTGAGCTCTTTTATGTAAAGAAACATGAATTTAGAGGTGTAAGTAAAGAGGCCTTTATTGAAGAAGGAGTCGAGCTCGGCAAAAATATCTCAATCTATCCATTCGCCTATGTCTCAAGAGGAGCAAGGATAGGTGATAACACAATCATCGGTCCACATGTATTCATTGGAGAAAACAGCACCATCGGAAAGGATTGTCTTATATATCCAAATGTTGTGATAAGAGAGGGGGTCTCCGTTGGTAACAGGGTAATAATTCATTCTGGTACTGTAATAGGTTCAGATGGATTCGGCTATGTATTTGAAGACGGAAGGCATTATAAGATACCTCAGGTTGGCGGTGTAATAATCGAGGATGATGTGGAGATAGGAGCAAATGTAACCATAGACAGGGCTACAAAGGGCAACACAGTAATAATGAAAGGCACAAAGATAGATAACCTTGTA
This sequence comes from Thermodesulfovibrionales bacterium, assembly GCA_026417875.1. Taxonomy (NCBI): domain Bacteria; kingdom Pseudomonadati; phylum Nitrospirota; class Thermodesulfovibrionia; order Thermodesulfovibrionales; species Thermodesulfovibrionales bacterium. The sequence continues at coordinate 72,795 of JAOACK010000003.1, forward strand.
CAGATTGCCCACAATGTAAAAATCGGGCCTCAGTGTATAATAGTTGCCCAGACAGGAATTGCTGGCAGCTCAAAACTGGGAGCAGGCGTTATTCTTGCAGGACAGGTTGGGGTAGCGGACCATATAAAAATAGGAGATGGTGTTAGGATCGGTGCACAGTCAGGAATAATGGAAGATATTCCTTCAGGCACCTATTTTGGAACTCCAACGCTTCCCCACAGGGAATGGTTCAGGCTCTATGCCCTTTACAAAAGATTGCCAGAATTATTTCAGAAGATAAAGGAATTAGAAGAAAAGATAAAAAATCTTGAAGGGAGGAAGGAACATGATTGACATCAAGGAAATTCAGTCCATACTTCCACACAGGTATCCCTTTTTACTTGTGGACAGGGTTGTTGAGCTTGAACCCAATGTGAGGATATCTGCTATTAAGAATGTCACTATGAATGAACAATTTTTTGTTGGTCATTTTCCAGGTAATCCAGTTATGCCAGGTGTTCTGATTATTGAGGCAATGGCGCAGGCTGCTGGAGTTCTTGCATACAAGTCAGGTGTTCAAGGCAAGCATGTATATTTTCTCTCAATAGAGAAGGCAAAGTTCAGAAAACCTGTAACTCCAGGTGACCAGCTTAGATTTGAGGTCAGGGTTTCCCATAACAGGGGGTCTGTCTGGAAGTTTTCCGGAGAGGCTTTTGTGGGAGATAAAATAGTTGCCGAGGCTGAATTTACAGCAATGGTAACAGACAGGGAGTTGTAAGATATGGTAGAGATACATCCAACAGCTATTGTCTCAAAGGATGCAGTTTTAGAAGATGGTGTTATCATAGGTCCTTATTGCATCGTAAATGGTACTGTCCATATCGGCTCAGGGACAAAACTTCTCAGTCATGTAATTATTGAAGGGAAAGTAACAATTGGTTCAAACTGTACGATCTATCCATTTACTACCATTGGCCTTCCACCACAGGACCTAAAATATAAGGGAGAGGAAACAGGAGTTCGTATAGGCAATAACAATATGATACGTGAAAGTGTAACCATTCACAGGGCATCTGTTGGAGGAGATGGCTGGACAGATATAGGAGATAAAAATTTTCTCATGGCCTATGTCCATATAGCCCATGACTGTAAAATCGGAAGCAATATTATAATGGCTAATGCTGCAACCCTTGCAGGACATGTAAAGGTTTATGATTATGCGGTAATAGGAGGACTTGTCGCAGTCCATCAACATACAAGGATCGGTTCCTATGCAATGGTAGGTGGTTTCAGTGGAGTTGGTCAAGACATTCCTCCCTATATGATGGCAGCAGGTGCAAGGGCTGAGCTCCACGGGCTCAACACCGTGGGCCTTAAAAGACATGGATTTTCAGAGGAGACAATTTCTGAACTGAAAAAGGCATACAAGATACTTTTCAGAGAAAAATTAACGCTGAGTGATGCTATAAAAAAGGTCCTTGAGACCCTTCCTTACACAGATGAGATTAAGACCCTGATAGAGTTTATTAAGGAAAACAAAAGAGGGATATGCAGATAATCCAATAATAGCAATGAAAAAAATAGGATTAATAGCAGGTTCGGGTGAATTGCCCTGTTTGATTGCTGAAGAGGCAAAAAAGCAGGGCTACAGTGTATTTACCGTTGCTTTAAAAGAACTGGCTTCCCATGATATAGCGCGATGTACTGATGAAATAGAATGGATTAGTGTTGGTAAGCTTGGCTCCATTATTGATAGCCTCAAGAAAGCCAGTGTTAAAGAAGCTGTAATGGCTGGAAAGGCACCAAAAGAACTTCTCTACAAAAGTCCTGTAATCCCTGACCTGAGGGCAATAAAACTTCTCATGAGCCTTAAAGATAGAAAAGACGATACAATAATGCTTGCCATAGTTGAAGAACTAAAAAAGGAAGGAATTCATATACTTAATACCACAGATTTTGCCCGCTCCCTTCTTATAAAAGAAGGCATCCTAACTAAGAGGAAACCTTCAAAGGTCCAGATGGCAGATGTAGAATTCGGGTACAGAATAGCAAAGGAAATCGGAAGACTTGATATAGGCCAGACAGTGGTTATTAAGGACAGGGCTGTAATGGCTGTAGAGGCAATAGAAGGAACAGACAGGGCAATTAAAAGAGGCGGGGAACTCGCTGGTGGAGGAGCTGTTGTTGTTAAGGTAAGTAAACCCCAGCAGGACCTGAGATTTGATGTGCCTGTGGCTGGTCTTCATACCATAAGGTCAATGAAAGAATCGGGATGTACTGTGCTTGCCCTTGAGGCTGAAAGATGTCTTTTCATACAGAAGGAAGAGGCTGTAAAAGAAGCAGACAATGAAGGTATGATTATACTAGGTTATAAAGAATCCTGAAGAATCAGTCCCTACCACAAGCAGGACAGGAAGGATCCTTTCTAATCTTAAACAGTTTAAATTCAGCACCCGAGCCACCATCCCAGTATAGGAGCCTTCCTTTAAGATTTTTTCCAATATTAACAAGATATTTTATGGCCTCAAAGGCCTGCAATGCCCCTATCACGCCAGGAGTGGTGCCTACAACAGGAAAGGTCTCCTTCGGAGGGGCCTCAGGATAGATACACTGCAGGCAGGGAGTCTCGGGATAATGAAGGAATGTTAGCATGCCCTGCATAGCATAAATACTTCCAAAAACCATGGGAATCTTTTTACTTATTGCCACTCTATTAAGAACATACCTTGTTTCAAAATTATCCATGCAATCAATAATTATATCTGCATCACCAACAAGCTGAGAGGCATTGGTATCAGTAATTTTTTCCTCAATTGCTACAATCTCTATATCAGGATTTATTTCTAAAAGACTCTCTTTTGCTGACTGAACCTTGCTCATACCCAGTCTTGAAGGTCTGTGTAGTATCTGTCTGTTCAGGTTTGTCTCTTCAATCCTGTCGAAATCACAGATGATTATCTTTCCAATACCTGCAGCGGCAAGGTATAATGACACAGGACTACCAAGGCCTCCTGCACCAGCAATAAAAACAGAGGAATTTTTTAGCCTGAGCTGACCCTCCTCGCCCCAGCCATCTATAAGCATCTGTCTGTGATATTTTTTAAAATCCACTGCTCATCCTTATTTTATAGGGCTAATCTCTGCCACCTCTAAAGGTATCTCTCCATTTGAAGGAAGGGAGATTATTGTGTTAAGTTTAGCGTGCGGGAAATGTACAGGCGCAAAGACCATTCCTTCAGGGACTTCATCGGTTATCCTTGTTTTTAAGAATATGGAGCCCTTCTTTGTGCTGACCTTTACAAAGGCATCATCTTTTATATGAAGTCTTTTTGCATCATTCTCATTAATAGCAAGAACAGCATCAGAGGCAACACTGTCAAGAATCTTGGATAGATATGAAAGAACTCCTGAGTGCTGAAGCAGATTTCCTGTTACGAGGTAGAACTGATCGGCCTTCTTCTCAGGAAGTTTAAAGTCTGCTATCCTGAAGCAGGGCTCCTGAACTTTCTGAAGTTTAGCAAGGTCAATGCCCTGAGCCTGGAGTTTTTCTTTAAATTCTTTCTTGATAGATTCTATATCCTTTCCTATCTCGGCTCCCGTGATTCTTGCAAGATTTCTCAAAATCTTCCAGTCAGGTATTGATTCACCCTGTTCAGGCAAGATTTTTAAAATATTCTGTTCAAGACCTGTCATTCCTATGAATGTACCCTCTTTCTCAGCCCAGCTGCTGGCCGGTAGCACCACGTGGGCCAATTTTGCTGTTTCTGTAAGAATGATATCCTGAACAACCAGAAGGTCAAGACTCTTTAATCTCCTTTCAATAGCTGCTCCATCGGGCAGTACTGTTACAGGGTCTTCTCCCATTATATAAAGGGCCCTGAGACCTTCGCCATAAAGCATATCCCTCAGATTCAAACCACCTTTTAATGGTCTCACCCCGCTTAACCACAATCCTAGGGTATTTGAAAATTCTGCAGGAACCTGCAAATCATCAGGTGTATTCCCCAGAAGAAGTATAAGATTTGCAGCAGCTATAAAAAAGTCTTTTGATTTATTGTTTTCAGAAGCACCTGAGGTGAGTGCAAAGAGTCTCTTTGGTGTGGAGGCTATGAGCCTTGCAATATCCTCAATCTGATTTTCTGATATACCTGTTATTTCTGAAGTGTATTTAAGATTGAATTTCTTGATGGACTCTGACCACTCAGAATAACCTTTTATCTTTGAGGCATTATCTTTGTCAAAAAGGCCATTTGTAATAATGTAATTTGCAATAGCATTCAGAAGCACAACTCCTGTTCCTGGTCTTAATCTGAGCCAGTGGGTACTGTGTCTTACAAGTTTTGTCTGTCTGGAATCAGCCACTATAAGATAGGCACCTCTCTTTTTTGCCTGAATAAAGTTAAGTCCCCATACAGGATGGGTGGATGTTATATCTGATTCAACAACAAAGAGCAGATCCCGCTCAAGAGGCCTGTTCCAGTCTACAGGGTTATACTCAACACCAATCACTTCCTTCATTGCCTCCCATGCCTTTGCAAACCCAAATCTTGCTGCAGAATCAATATTATCAGTGCCTATAACATCTCTCATGAATTTCTGAAGCATGAAATTGTCTTCTACAGTGCATCTCTGGGATCCGATTGCGCCTATTGAAGATGGTCCATAGGAGTGCTTTATGATTTCAAGTCTCTTTGCGATAAAACCAAGTGCTTCCTCCCATGATACTGGCTTTAATTCCCCATCCTTTTTAAGAAGCGGTGTAGTAAGTCTCTTTTCTGAATAAAGAAAGTCAAATCCAAATCTTCCCTTGCTGCAGAGATTTCCGTCATTTATACCCTTGCCTTCCAGTCCTCTTGCCCTGACAATCCTGCCCTCTCTTAAAGAGATATTTGTTGTACAACCGCATCCGCAATAGGGACATATTATCGAATACTCATCCATATACCAGACCCTTGAGCGATGTCTGTACGATCTTGTACCGAGGGCACCTACAGGACAGGCATCTATACACTGACCGCAGAATTCGCAGTTCAGTGTCTCCTCAAAGGCTGGACTTATCTTTGCCTTAAAGCCCCTGTTAAGGATAGCAAGGGCACCAACGCCCTGGTGCTCTTTACAGAGATTCACACACTTTCCGCAGAGCACACACCTGTTTGTATTTCTCTCAACTATGGGAGCATCAAGCCTCTCAGGCTCTCGCATTCTAACTGCCTTTAATCTGCTCTGTGATGGTCCGTATTTAAATGCAAGGTCCTGAAGCTCGCACTCTCCTGCCTTATCACAGATAGGACAATCAAGGGGGTGATAGAGAAGAAGAAGCTCGAGCACTGTTTTTCTTGCCTTTACAACCTTGGGTGTCTCTGTCCATACTATCATGCCCTCTTCTACTGGTGCAGCGCAGGATGTAATCAATCTCCGCTGCCCCTCAACTTCAACTATACAGAGTCTGCATCCGCCATAGGGCTCAAGTCTCCTGTCCCAGCACATATGGGGAATGTATATACCATTGTCAAGAGCAGCCTTGAGAATTGTAGAGCCCTCCCTTGCCTTTATCTCCTTGCCATTTATCTTGAGATTTATCATTTTTTAACCTCCTCAAGCATCTCAGCAGATTCTTCTTTTTTAAACATATCTCTGGGACCTGTCTTTAATGCATCAAATTTACATGTTTCATAGCACTGCCTGCATTTTACACAGAGTGACTGATCAATAAAATGAGGCTTTTTTCTTTCTCCTGTAATTGCCTTCTGAGGACAGATCCTTGCGCAGGCTCCACAACCAATGCATTTTTCAGGATCTATGTAGAATGTTACAAGAGACCTGCACACACCTGCCTTACACCATTTTTCTTTAATATGAGATTCATATTCATCTCTGAAGTAGCGGATAGTGCTCAGGACAGGATTAGGTGCAGTCTGGCCGAGGCCGCACAGGGC
>JAOACK010000004.1 GCA_026417875.1 Thermodesulfovibrionales bacterium
ATCCCGAGCATATAATGGGCATGAGAATCTTCACTGTCAAACTGAAGGATATACCTATAGGAGGACTCTGCCTCCTCATATTTACCTGTTTCAATACAGAGTCTGCCATAGAGGTCATGGGCTTCAAAAAGATAATGGTCCATGGTAATAGCCCTTTTTACAAGTGCCAGTGCCTTTCTGTAATGCCCGAGAAGACTGTGGCACAGCCCCATAAGAAAATAAATATCTGCTGGAGGATTGTCCAGCTCTTTGTATAATCTGTGGTAATATCTCAGAGCAGGTCCGGGTTTGCCCGTTGAGAGATAGAGATTTGCCATTGCAAAAAGAAGCATCTGATCATCGGGTTTTACCTTCATCCCCTCCTCTATAACAGAGAATGCCTCCTTCACAAATCCCCTTTTATAAAGGAGGTCTGCTATCTCAGAATAAACAGGTATGAAGGAGGGATCAGAGTTTTTAGCCTCAAGAAAATACTGATAGGCCCTGATCCAGTTCTTCTTGATACTCTCCTTACCTTTCCTGAAGAGCTCTCTTGCCTCTGACATGATTATTCCTTTCACCTAAAAAAAGCTGAATTCCGAGAATTATAACTCCAACAGTAAGACAGGAATCAGCAACATTAAAGGCAGGCCAGTGAAATCTTCCTGCATAAAGGTCTATAAAATCAGTTACATGACCTATGAATATCCTGTCAAGGAGATTCCCTGTAGCTCCGCTAAGAATAAGACTGTAAGGAAGGAAATGTTTTTTTTCCTTTATAAGAAGATAAAGGATAAGAAAGATTGCAAGAAAAGTTATGATTATAAAAAAATTATTTCCAGCACCCTTGAGTATTCCAAAGGCTGCACCTGTATTAGTGACATGAACTATATTGATGCCAGGAATAACCCTTATTATCTCATGAGGTTCAAGGTTCTCCCTTATAAGATATTTTGTAAACTGGTCGAGGAAGATAAAAAAAAGTATAAAGGATAGTCTCTTTATCATCTTATTACATTATAACATCTCTCGCATATTGAGGGATGGTCATTGAATCTTCCGACTGATAAACTCCAGTTCCAGCACCTCTCGCACTTTTTTCCTTCTGCTTTTTCAATATCTATAGAAAGCTCCTTTATCTCCTCACTCTCATAAAAGCCCCTTTGGTCTTTATCTGTCCTGAGGTCAACCTGTGAAACAATGAACAGGTAAGGTAAAAAATCTCTGTATCCTGAAAGGAGTTCGTAATACTCCAGGGGTGCATAAATTACCACTCTTGCCTCCAGGGAATTCCCTATGAGCTTTTCCTTTCTCTTTATCTCAAGTGCTTTATTTACCTCGTCCCTGACAGCAATAAGCCTCTGCCATCTTTCCTCAAGGGAATTATCTATAAACCTCTGGTCTGGCTCGGGAAACTTTGAAAGAAAAACACTCTCCTCTTTCTCTCCGGGCATATGCATCCATATCTCCTCAGCTGTGAAGGAAAGAACAGGTGCAATCAGCCTTGTAATTGAGGAGAGGATATTATAGAGAACCCATTGAGCAGCACGCCGCTCAGTTGAGTCAGCCTTGAAGGTATAAAGTCTGTCTTTAAGGATGTCAAGATAGAAGGCGCTCATGTCATTTACACAGAATCTGTAAATACTGTGAAAGACCTCATGGAATTCAAACCTCTCGTAGGCCTCTTGAGCTTTCTTGATAAGATTCTGCAGCCTGCTCATAGCCCACCTGTCTATCTCGAGAAGACCGGTGCTGTAATCCTTCATATCAAAATCATAGATATTTCCAAGAAGGAATCTCGCGGTGTTTCTTATCTTCCTGTATGCCTCAACAAGCCGATTAATTATCTCCTCTGAAAGCCTCATATCCTCTCTGTAGTCTTCTGCAGATACCCAGAGTCTTACTATCTCTGCTCCTGACCGTTTGATCACATCATCAGGTGCAATGACATTACCAAGGGATTTGGACATCTTTCTTCCCTGACCATCAACAACAAAGCCATGGGTAAGCACTGCCCTGTAAGGCGCACTATCACGGGTTCCTGTTGAGGCTATGAGGGAGCTCTGAAACCATCCTCTGTGCTGATCACTTCCCTCAAGATAGAGGTCGGAGGGCCACTGGAGTCTGTTATCATTCAGAAGGACAGCCGCATGACTGACACCTGATTCGAACCATACATCCAGGATATCCATCTCTTTTTTGAAAGTACTATTTCCACATTTTTCGCATCTAACCCCCTCAGGAAGAAAGGCCTCTACAGGTTCAGTGAACCAGACATCAGAACCCTTTTTAGAAATAAGCTCCAGTGTCTTCTCAAAGAATCTCTCATCTCTTATATATTCACCACAGCTGGTACAGCTAATAATGGTTATAGGTACACCCCAGGAACGCTGTCTGGAGATACACCAGTCAGGTCTGTGTAGCATCATATTGTAAATCCTGTCCTTACCCCAGGAAGGTATCCACTTTACCTTTTCTATTTCCTCAAGACATCTTCTTCTAAGGTCGTTCTTTTCCATAGATATGAACCACTGCTCTGTTGCCCTAAATATCACAGGTTTCTTGCATCTCCAGCAGTGAGGATAGGAGTGGCTGTATTTCTCTTTATGAAGAACTGCTCCTTTTTCTTCAAGAATTCTTATTATTCTTTCATTTGCCTTAAATACAAATTCTCCTTTAAGCTCTCCAGCCTCTTCTGTAAAATTTCCCCTGTCATCAACAGGTGCATAAACAGAAAGACCATATTTAATGCCTAATTCATAATCCTCCTCACCATGACCGGGCGCAATATGGACAATTCCGGTTCCTTCTGTAAAGCTTACAAAATCAGCAAGCAAAACAGGGCTCAATCTATCAATAAAGGGATGATGAGCCTTTGTTCCTTCAAGTTCTGAACCTTTTATCTCAAGGACACATCTTCCCTGAAGATTAAGCCTTACTCTCTGTTCCTCTGGAAGTGTTGAAGCAAATATGTTTACACTATTTTCCTTTTCTATTCCAATATAGATAATCTCAGGATGGACAGCAAGGGCAAGATTTGCAGGCAGTGTCCATGGTGTGGTTGTCCATATTATGAAATAAACATCCATGCCTTTTAGCTCTGGAAAGAGTCTCTCCACATCACTGTCAGTAATTCTGAATTTCACATATATTGATGGAGATTCCTTTACAGCATACTCAACCTCTGCCTCTGCCAGGGCTGTGACACAGGATGGGCACCAGTGCACTGGTTTTTTACCCCTGTAGACATTTCCTCTTTTTACAAATTCAAAAAACTCTCTGACAATTGCTGCTTCATACTGAGGGTCCATAGTAAGGTATGGTTTATCCCAGTCACCAAAAACCCCGAGCCTTATGAATTCCTCTCGCTGAATATGAACAAAAGTTTCCGCATATTCCTTGCAGAGCTTTCTCTTCTCCGGTATGGAGACCTGTGATTTCTTCTGACCCAGATTTTTGTCAACCTGTAGCTCTATAGGAAGGCCGTGACAATCCCATCCAGGAACAAAAGGAGCATAATATCCCTTCATAACCTTGTATTTTATAATGATATCCTTGAGAACCTTATTTAAAGCATGCCCCATGTGGATATGACCATTTGCATAGGGAGGACCATCATGAAGGATATATGTATTTCTTTTATCTCTGGACTGAAGCTTCTCGTAAATGGACCTTTCTTTCCAGAACTTCAAAATATCATTTTCACGTTCTGGAAGATTCGCCTTCATCGGAAAATCTGTTTTTGGAAGATTCAAAGTGTCTCTGTAATCCATTATTCTTCCTACTAAATCTTTTTTATTATAAAAAATTCAACAAATCAACGATTATCTCTTTCTTATTGCAAGCTTATTAAGGGCATTTATATAAGCCTTTGCAGCGGCTACAATAATATCAGTGTCAGCACCGTGTCCCCTTACAGTGTGACCTCCCTCATCAAGGGTTACAGTAACCTCGCCGAGTGCATCTGTACCACCAGTTATGCTCTTTACTTCAAACTTGAGAAGCTCGCTTTTTGTCTCTGTCACAGCTGATATTGCCTTGTAGACAGCATCAACAGGGCCATCTCCCTGCTCTGTTCTTTCAATAACACTATTATTTACACCCAGCTTTATCCTTGCAGTTGGTTTTGTGGTTGTACCGCTGGTGACAGAAAGTTCAATGAGTCTGTAGACCTCTGGAATCTTAGAGACCTCTTCTGATACAAGGGTCTCAATATCCTCATCAAAGATATATTTCTTCTGGTCTGCAAGGCGCTTGAATCTTTCGAAGGCACGGTTGAGCTCTTCCTCAGAAAGCCTGTACCCGAGTTCCTCAAGCCTTGCCTTAAAGGCATGTCTTCCCGAATGCTTTCCAAGGACGAGTTTTGACTGAGGTATTCCAACATCCTCTGGTCTCATTATTTCATAGGTAGAACGCTCCTTAAGGAATCCATCCTGATGTATACCAGCCTCATGGGCAAAGGCATTGGCACCAACAATTGCCTTGTTTGGCTGAACAACCATACCTGTAATCTTTGATACCAGCCTGCTTGTCTTGTATATTTCCTGGGTTATTATCTTTGTGTCAGCCTCAAAGTATTTTGGTCTTGTCTTAAGAGCCATTACTATTTCTTCCATTGCCGCATTACCAGCCCTCTCACCTATACCATTTATGGTACACTCCACCTGCCCTGCACCTTTCAGTATTGCCGTAAGGGAATTGGCAACCGCAAGACCAAGGTCATTATGGCAGTGAACTGATATAACTGCTTTATCAATATTTGGAACCCTGTTCTTTATATACTCAATGAGTTCACCAAACTCCTGAGGTATTGCATATCCAACGGTATCCGGTATATTAACTGTCCTCGCTCCAGCTTCTATCACTGCCTCTAGGACCCTGCAGAGATAATCCCGGTCTGAGCGTGTTGCATCCTCTGCAGAAAATTCAACATCATCAGTAAACTGTCTTGCCTTCTTCACTGCCCTTATAGCTGCCTCAAGAACAGCTTCTCTTGAAAGCCTGAGTTTATACTGGAGATGGATATCAGAGGTGGCAATGAAGGTGTGGATCCTTCCCTGTTCAGCAGACCTGAGTGCCTCTGCTGCCCTCTCAATATCTTCATCCCTTGCTCTGGCAAGGGCAGCGATGGTCACACCCTTTATCTCAGAGGCAATCCTCTTTACAGCTTCGAAATCCCCAGGAGATGCAATGGGAAAACCAGCCTCAATTATATCAACCCCCAGTCTCTGGAGCTGGCCAGCTACCTGGAGTTTTTCATCAACATTCATTGAAGCACCTGGAGACTGTTCACCGTCCCTCAGTGTTGTATCAAAGACCTTTATTATCCTCATTTTTTCTCCTCTTTTCCTTCAGAAATAAAAAGATATTTTCAATTATACCAGCAAGAAGGTATGCCATTGCAAATACAAAAAGTGCTACAGGTGGATGAATCACAATGACGAGCATAATGAGAATAAAGCCCAGAAGAAACCATAAAGGTCTCCTGCTCTTTAGATTTATCTCCTTTAGACCGTGAAATCTTAGTGTACTTACCATCAAAAAGGAGGTTAGCCCGGTAAGCAGAAGGATGGGGATACTTCTTTCAGGTGGATAATCATGAAATTGATAATGAAATATAACAACAGAGGCCATTATGGTTGCAGCAGCAGGTATGGGCATTCCTGTAAAGGCCTTTGACTGACCTGGAGCTGTCTGGACATTGAATCTTGCCAGTCTAAGGGCTCCGCAGGCAAGGAAAAAGAAAGAGAAAGCCCAGCCAAGCCTTCCGAAATCCTGAAGAGTCCATCTGTAAATAAGCAGTGCCGGTGCAGCACCGAAAGCGATAAGGTCAGAAAGGGAATCGAGCTCAACACCAAACCGTGAAGATGAACCTGTTGCCCTCGCAACAAAGCCATCAAGTCCATCAAAGATATTGGCAATCACTATAGCCCAGGCCGCATGTATATAATTTCCCTTCATCGTTGCAACTATGCTCAGGAAACCGAAGAACATGCCTATAAGGGTAAGAATATTGGGAAGTATGTATATTCCTTTTTTCATCTTATCCTTCCTATGATACTCTCTCCTGCCTTTACCCTATCTGCAAGTTTCACGGTTATATCGGTATCAGATGGAAGGTATGTATCAAGCCTTGAGCTGAATTTTATCATTCCGTATCGCTGACCTATTTTGAGCACATCGCCTTCTTTAGCCCTGCATACTGCCCTTCTTGCTATAACACCTGCAACCTGCCTGACAAGTATTTCACCGTAGGGGGTCTCAAGAACCATTTCTATATTCTCGTTTTTTATGGATGCCTCATCCCTGTAAGCGGCAAGGAATTTTCCTCTATTATGAACCACCTTCTTTACTATCCCCTTCTGAGGGGAGCGATTCACATGGACATCAAGGGGAGACATGAATATACTCACCATCCAGGTATCTTTCATAAGGTACCTGTCCTCAAAGACCTTTTTTATTGTTATCACTTTTCCGTCAGCAGGAGCAACAAAGATACCCTCATCTGGTGGAGGAATCCGCTCAGGATCCCTGAAAAAAAAGAGCAGAAAAAAAAGAACAGGCAAGCTCAGAATGAATGGTATCTTTAATCCTGCTATCAGAAAGAAAACTGCTATTAAAAAAGCAGTAACTATAAAAGGATAGCCCTCAGGAGCAAATCTTATCATGCCTTTGATTTATCTACAAGCCTGTCCCTTTTAAGCCATGGCATCATGGCTCTCAACCTTGCTCCAACCTCTTCAATGGGATGTTGCTCACCCTTTCTCGTAAGGGCATTAAATACTGGCTTGTTTGCTCTACATTCAAGAACCCATTCCCTTGCAAATTCTCCTGATTGTATTTCTTTAAGAATCTTCTTCATCTCGGCCTTTACAGTTTCATTTATAATTCTTGGACCCCTTGTAAGATCACCGTACTGGGCAGTATTGCTGATAGAATATCTCATGGTGCTTATGCCACCTTCATATATGAGATCTGCTATGAGCTTCACCTCATGAAGACATTCGAAATAAGCCATCTCAGGAGAATATCCTGCCTCAACTAGGGTCTCAAAGGCAGCTGTTATGAGAGCTGTGAGACCTCCGCAGAGCACAACCTGTTCTCCGAAAAGGTCTGTCTCTGTCTCCTCTCTGAAGGTTGTCTCAATTATACCTGCCCTTCCTCCTCCAATGGCAGAGGCATAGGCAAGGGCAATCTCTTTTGTATTTCCTGAGGGATCCTGATGCACTGCTATGAGACAGGGAACACCGCTTCCCTTTGTATATTCAGACCTTACAAGATGACCAGGTCCCTTTGGAGCAACCATGAAGACATTTGTATCAGGAGATGGCACTATCTGACCGTAATGGATATTAAAGCCATGGGCAAAGGCAAGATAGGCACCTTTTTTTATATAAGGCTGGATATCTGACTTATATATATCCGCCATATATTCATCAGGAAGAAGCATCATTACAATATCAGCAACCTTTGCAGCCTCGGGAGGGGTCATTACCTGAAAATTGGCATTCGTTGCCTTTTCCCAGCTTGAACCCTTTCTCACACCAATTATTACATCCATTCCGCTATCTCTAAGATTATTAGCATGGGCATGTCCCTGGCTGCCGTATCCCATAATGGCAATCTTCTTTCCCTTAAGAATTGATATATTTGCATCCTTGTCGTAATAAATCCTGACCATCATGGCCTCCTTTAAAAAATTTTTTGAAATCTTCTATTAGCTCTTTGCATCTGAATGATCGTTCTATTTTAATATTCCATAAATTAATTGTTGCTCTTACCTTTTATCATTAATCCTCATGAATAATAGTGTATTTAAAAGAGACTTTTGTATCACCCTCAAGGGTTGCCTTAACAGAACAGTATTTCTCCATCGAGAGCTCTATAGCCCTTTTTACAGCCTCTTCAGACAGATTTTTACCCTTAAGTCTGAATTCTATATTTACATCAGTAAATCTCTTTGGATACTCCTCTGCTTTTTTACCATCTACAATTATCTCAAGTCCTTCCAGCTCCTGCCTCTTTTTCTGTAAGATTGATACCACATCCATTCCAGTACATCCACCAAGACCAAGGAGAAGAAGTTCCATTGGTCTTGGCCCTGTATTTTCACCTCCAAAAGCTCTGTCTCCATCCATCACAATTGCATGGCCTGTTTCAGATTCACCAACAAACTGTAGACCCTTAACATGTATGACCTTTGCCTTCATAGAACCTCCTTATTCTTTTTTGTTAAATATCCTAACAAAAAGACTCACAGGATAACAAGGGTTAAAATTAATTATCCCAGTAAAAGGACCGGATTATAAAATAAAAGAACAGGGTGTTCTTCTTCCCGGAATGTACTAATCTGTTATTAAAATCAGTTAAGATTTTAGCCGGATAGAGTCATTAATTTTGTATGAAATTATAGTTCTTCATATAAAATTTTATGGTAAAATAAAGAAACTTACCTGAACCTAAATAAGGAGGAAATAGAGATGAGAAAATTATTACTTACAGTATCCATATTTTCTATAATTGCAGGCCTTATTGCTGGTCTGATCCTTGCTTCAAACCTTAATATACAGAGTCTCGTTTATTCAAGCCCGAAAATTCCTAAAGAATCCGTTGACTTTCTTACAAAAACTGGAGAGGCAATGGCCTCTATTGTTGAGGCGGTGAAACCAGCAGTTGTCAATATCTCAACTGTTAAAACAGTAAGGCTGAGAGATCCTTTTTTTGATGATCCCTTTTTCAGAAGATTTTTCGGTGAACCATTCGGAATACCCAGGGAGAGAAGGCAGACAGGCCTTGGCTCAGGAGTTATAGTGGATCCATCTGGATATATACTCACAAATAATCATGTAATAAGAGGAGCTGATGAGATAAGGGTAACACTCTTTGACAAAAGGGAATTTAAAGGAAAGGTTATCGGAACAGATCCCAAGACAGACCTTGCTGTTGTGAAGATAGATGCAAAAGACCTTCCCTATCTGGAGTTCGGTGATTCCGATAAATTAAAGGTCGGGGAACTCGTGATAGCAATAGGTAACCCTTACGGACTCAATCAGACAGTTACAATGGGTATTGTCAGTGCCACAGGAAGAGCGAATGTTGGTATTGCAGACTATGAAGATTTTATCCAGACAGATGCTGCAATAAACCCGGGCAATTCAGGTGGTGCATTAGTTAATGTAAGGGGTGAGCTTGTGGGTATCAATACAGCCATATTCAGCACTACCGGTGGTTACCAGGGAATAGGTTTTGCAATTCCCTCAAACATGGCAAAGACTGTGATGGAACAGCTTATCAAGCATAAGAAGGTTGTTAGAGGATGGCTCGGTGTATCCATTCAGGCACTAACTCCCGAGATGAAGAAACATTTCGGTCTTAAGGAAGACAGGGGAGTTCTTATAAACCAGATATTTGAGAACAGTCCTGCTGAGAAGGCAGGCCTGAAGGAAGAGGATATAATTCTCCAGTATAATGGAAAGGACATAACTGATCCCACTCAGCTCAGAAACCTTGTGGCAGGCACTCCTCCTGGAAAAGAAGTAGAGTTAAAGATATTCAGGGAAGGAAAAACACTTTCAATTAAAGTGACTATAGAAGAATTACCTCAGGAGGTTGTTGCTGCAAGGGGTGAATATGAAAATGTCCTGAGAGGAGTAGTGGTCCAGAACATTACACCTGAAATTAGAAAAGAGCTACAGCTTCCTTCAAGGGTTACAGGTGTTATAGTAACTGATATATCGGAAGACAGTCCTGCACAGGGCTATTTACAGAAAGGTGATGTGATAATGGCAATAAACAGAACCAGGGTGAATAATATAAAGGATTACCAAAACATTGTCTCAAAACTTAAAGATGGAGATGTACTTCTCTTTATATACAGGGATGGCCAGACATTTCATCTAACCCTGTCTATGGAATAAAATGTCCCGTTTCAGATATGCTGGATACAGGACTGACGGCTCAAAGGTTGAAGGAGTAATTGAGGCCTCTGAGTTAGCAGAGGCCTCAATTAAATTAAAAGAACTGGGAATATATCCAAAACTTCTTATACCGGAAAAAAAGCCTTCATCAAAAAGAGAGAGTCTCGTCCACATAACAAGACAGCTTTCCACGCTCCTCGGTGCGGGTGTTTCCCTTGTGGATGCCTTAAAAAGTATTGCACAGGAGTGCTCTCCTTCTCTATCAGGGATTATAAATGAGATAAGAGATAAGGTCTCAGGAGGTACCTCTTTATGGAAAGCCCTTGAGGAGAGTAAGTTATTCCCCGAGTTTTACATTAACATGGTAAAGGGTGCTGAAATGAGTGGAGAGCTTTCCCCTGTTCTTGAAAAGATTGCCCTCTATCTTGAATCACAGGAAAATATCAGATCAAGGCTTAAAACAGCAATGATATATCCCTCTATAATGCTCATTGTTGCAGCAGGTATGCTTTTCTTTATATTTCTATATGTAATGCCACGGATTGTGAAGATCTTTGAAGACACCAGAGCAAGTCTCCCCCTTATCACAAAAATACTAATCGGTATAACAAAATTTATTAAACTCTTCTGGTTTCTTATACCTCTGATTATAATAGTGACTATCTACGGAATAAGATATCTAAAGAATAAAAAACCTGAATTGATAGATAAACTTCTTCTGAGAGAACCACTTGGAATCCTCCTGCCACTCTATATATCAAGATTCACAAAGACCCTTGCCTTTCTCCTTGAAGGCGGGGTACCGGTGATAAAGGCCCTAGAGGTATCAGCAAGAACAACGGGAAATAGAATTATTGAAAAAAATATCCTTCAGGCATCAAGAACAGTTGCAGAAGGTAGAAGGCTTTCAGCATCCCTTCAGGGATTTCCTCCTGTGCTCGTTGAGTTAATAGCAACAGGTGAAAAGAGCGGCATCTTAATAGAAAACCTTAAAAAAGCTTCAACCTCCTATGAGGAAGAGTTTTCAAGAAGATTAACATCAGCTATTAATTTTCTTGAACCTGTTATGATAATAGTTATGGGAATCGTTGTTCTTTTTGTTGTACTTGGTGTTGTCCTTCCAATATTTGAGTTGAATCAATTAATAAGATTATGAGCGATGTGCCAAAGAGGCAAATAGTAATAGTAACAGGGCTCTCAGGTTCTGGAAAGAGTGTAGCCCTCAGGGCTCTGGAGGATGGAGGATATTTCTGTGTTGACAATTTTCCCCTCACCCTCCTTCCGGCATTTCTGAAACTCCTTCCTGAAGGTAGCGAGATCCAGAGAATAGGCATAGGAGTGGATGTGAGGGAAAAGGACTTTTTAAAAGAGGCAAAGGAACTTATATCTTCTTTGAAAAAAGAGGTCTTTATAGAGATAATATTTCTTGAGGCTGACCCTGAGGTTATAAAGCGGAGATACAGGGAGACAAGAAGACCCCATCCACTGGGAGATGACCTTGACAGAGCTATTGAAAAAGAAAAGAAAAGCCTGCTTGTACTCAGGGATATGGCAGACAGGATACAGGATACATCCAACATGTCTCCCCATGAATTAAGACACTGGATACTAACAAATTTTTCAAAGGAGGAACAGAGAGGACCTGTTGTGACCCTTATTTCCTTCGGTTACAAATACGGTATTCCCCAGAATATAGACATGCTCTTTGATGTAAGATTTCTCCCCAATCCTTATTTTGTACCCGAGCTGAGTGAAAAAAATGGTCTTCAGGATGAGGTACGGGATTTTGTTCTGAAAAGTCCTGAAACTAAAGAACTTCTTAATAGGCTGAGCAATCTGTTAGAATATCTTATCCCTCAGTTCATAAAAGAAGGAAAAAACTATATCGTTATAGCAGTTGGCTGCACGGGTGGAAAACACAGATCACCGGTAATTGTTGAGGAGCTCAAAAAGGATATAGAAAAATTTCCTCTAAAGGTCTCTGTTATACACAGGGAGCTTACATGATATATTTAGACTATAATGCCACAACACCGGTTGACCCGAGAGTGCAGGAGGCTATGATCAATGCCCTCAAGGAATTCGGTAATCCGTCAAGCTCACATCTCTTTGGAAGGAGGGCAAAATTTATTATTGATCAGGCAAGGACAAATGTCGCAAAGCTTATAGGTGCAAAACAAGGGGAGATAATTTTTACATCAGGAGGAACTGAATCAAATAATCTTGCAATAATCGGTACAGCCCTGAGATTTGGCAGGGGTCATATAGTAAGCTCCAGCATAGAACATCCCTCTGTGCTCAATCCTCTGAGATACCTTGAATCCCTGGGATTCACTGTTACCTATCTTCCTGTAAACCCAAAAGGAATGGTAGAACCAGATGATGTGGTTAATGCAATCAGAAAGGATACCATACTTGTAACCATAATGCATGCAAATAATGAAACAGGTGTAATACAGCCCATATCGGAAATCGGAAAGATAGTAAAAGAAAAGGGTATACTTTTTCACACAGATGCAGCCCAGACCATCGGTAAGATTAATACCTCTGTAGAAGAGCTTAATGTATCAATGCTCACCATAGCATCACATAAATTCTACGGTCCAAAGGGTGTAGGTGCCCTCTATATAAGACAGGGTGTTGAAATAAAACCAATCCTACACGGTGCAGGTCATGAAATGGGTCTGAGACCCGGAACAGAAAATATCACTGGTATTGCAGGCCTAGGCAAAGCAGCTGAAATTGCTACCGCTGAACTGCCTGCATGGAAAAGCAGGATTCAGAATATTACAGAAAAACTGCTTGACCTCCTACTTTCAATAGAGGGTATAAACCTGAATGGACACAGAAACTTCAGACTTCCCAACACAATAAATATATCTATTTCTGGAATAGAAGGTGATGACCTTGTTTCGAGATTATCTGACAGGGTGGCTATATCAGCAGGTGCTGCCTGCCATGCAGGAAAAAAGAAACCGAGCCATGTCCTCAAGGCAATGGGACTTACAGATGAACAGGCGATCTCTTCAGTAAGAATAACTACAGGAAAAGATACATCGGAAGACGAAATAGTCCAGGCCTTTGAGATCATTAAATACGAAATAAACAGACTTAGGAACTCATGAACATCACAATACTCGAAAAAGGAGACCTTTCCACAGATATTGTGTACAGAGATAAGACCCTATCGGTTGATTCCGAAATTCAGGGAACCAAGTTATTTGTCAAGGTTACTTCAGAAAAACAGATCATCTCCATAAGGACAAAAGAATCCGTCTGCACCCTGGAAGATGCAATAAGAGAACATAGAAATATTGTAGAGCATATTAAAAGGATAATAATGGCAGAAAACCTCGGGGAGTATATAAAGAAAATTCCTGAACTGTTAGAAAGAAAAAATTTCAGTGATGCAATTCTCCTTTTAAGAGAGGTTAGATTCTTTCATCCCTCAGATCCCTATCTCATGTGCCTTGACGGTTATCTTACAGCACTTGTGGAGAAGAGGTACAGGGATGGTATAAATCTTTGCAACCAGGCTATTGCCATTTACAGTAAGAAGGCTGGCATAGGAAAGGAATTTTTTCTACCCTTCTTTTATATCTATTTAGGAAGAACCTATCTTCTTTCAGGGAATAAAAGACTCGCTGTTGATACCTTTTATAAAATTCTCAGGATAGACAGTGAAAACAGAGAGGCTATCAGAGAATTATCAAATCTCGGGATAAGGCAGCGACCGGTTATACCATTTTTAAAAAGGAGCAATCCCATAAATAAATATCTGGGTATTCTCAGGGCTAAACTTTCAGGAAAAAACAGGTGAAAATAAATACCGATGTCTGAAAAGATACTCCTGGGTCATGGAAGCGGTGGAAAGCTCATGCATGAGCTCCTGAGGAAATATTTTCTTCCTCTTTTTTCCATAAAAGAAGCCACTGATGCTGCTGTCCTTGAGAAGATAAATGGAAGGCTTGCCTTTACCACAGATTCCTATGTTGTGACACCTTTATTCTTTCCTGGTGGTGATATCGGAGACCTTGCTGTGAACGGCACAGTGAATGACCTCGCTATGATGGGAGCAATACCACTTTATTTAACAGCAGGATTTATAATTGAAGAAGGATTTCCTGTTGAAGATCTCAAAAAAATACTTTCATCCATGTCGAGGGCTGCTGAGAGTGCTGGTATCAAGATAGTGGCAGGTGATACAAAGGTTGTTGAAAAAGGAAAGGCAGACGGACTTTTTATTAATACCTCCGGGGTGGGAATAGTACCTGATGGCATAGAGATAGGTCCAAAATATATAAAGCCAGGTGACAGGGTGATAATAAGCGGGCCGGTCGGAAATCATGGTATAAGTATAATCTCAAAAAGAAATGGCCTCTCCTTTGATCCTCCTCTTCATAGTGATACAAAACCTCTTGCTCCTTTAGTAAAAAGACTTATAAATGAATCCATTAATATACATGCCATGCGTGATCCTACAAGAGGTGGACTTGCAACAACCCTTAAAGAAATCGCTCTTGAAACAGGTCTATCCATCGAGATAGAAGAAGGTAAAATACCTGTTCTTCCACAGGTGAAGGGTGCATGTGATATACTCGGTCTTGACCCCCTTTATGTGGCAAATGAAGGCGTAATGGTTATATTTGTTCAAGAAGAGGATGCAGAGATGACATTAAATATTTTAAAAAATTCCGGTGAATACCTTGCATCAATAATCGGTACTGTAAAAGATAAACCGCCTGGAACTGTGCTCCTTAAAACAGAGATAGGCGGTACAAGGCTAATAGACATGCTTTCTGGAGAACAGCTTCCAAGGATATGCTGAATTTTTCTGACCTTGTTGCACTCCTGACAATCATGGTCTGGCCCGTTGTACCCCTCTTCTGGATTCCTGTTCACGGTCTATCAAAGATCTTTAAAAGAATCGGTCTCATAACCTATATACTGCCACTTTTGCTCTGGCCACCTCTTGCCTTTTTTATTTATCTAAATAAAGATTATCTTCTCAGCCTGAGGATTAAAATACCTGAGGCGCTAATTATCACAGGAATATTATTAACAGCCCTTGGAACCCTTCTACATCTATGGACAGGTAAACTCCTCGGGCTCAAGGGACTCATAGGTATTCCAGAGGTATCAGAGAAGGTAAAAGGGAGACTTGTCACAGAAGGACCATTTTCAATTGTCAGACATCCTACCTACATTGCCCATACAGTCATGTTTACAGGAATATTTTTATTCACAGGAAATCTTGCTGTTGGAATCCTCACACTCCTTGATTTTCTTATCGTAAACCTTATTATCATTCCACTTGAGGAGAAGGAATTAAAAGAGAGATTTGGTGAAGAATTCAGAAGTTATTCAGAAAGGGTTAGAAACAGGTTTTTTCCATTCACTTGTAGAAAGTATAAATAATTTATCTTCTCCTTCCTACAGGCATGAGATAAAGAGGATGTTCTTCATCGGGCATATTCAAAACCTTTTTTACTGCCTCATCAATGAAAGCACCAATCGCAACTGTTCCAAGATTCAGAGACTGTGCCTGCAGATAGATATTCTGCGATGCATGACCTGCTTCCATATGAACATACCTTTTACCTCTTTCTCCATATTTTTTTGTTGTCCGTTCATAAACAGCAGAAAGTACAATAACAGCAGAGCCCTTACCGACCCAGTACTGTCCTGAAGCAGCAAGGATAAGCTCTTTTTTAAAATCACCAGATTTAACCCTTCTGAGTTCATGTCTGACAGGATTGTACTTGTAAACCCCTTTTGTAATCTCTCTAACATTGAAAATAACCACATAAACCTCAAGGGGATAAAGCGCACCGGCTGATGGTGCGGTCCTGAACCCTTCGGGATCAGTTATTCCCTGAGCTGCCCAGAGTAACTGGGAGATCTCATTAATTGTTAATGGATCATCTTTAAGATCTCTAATAGATCTTCTCTCAAGCAGGGCTCTTTCTACAGAGATATTACCATCCTGTTTCGGTAATGGAAGTTTTATCTTCTCATAATTTAAATCTTTTTCCTGAGCAGGTGATAAGCCGTAAAAATATCCTGCAATGGCGATAAGGGCCAAAATTATTACCATTCTTTTATTCATCTTTATTTAATTATAAACATAAAATTTATTTCTTTTAAGATTTCTTCTGCTTTTCTTTCATATTTATATTTTACAGTCCACTCACTGTTAGCAGATAATTAAGGCACATCCGGCAGATAAAATTATTAATCTCCAGAAGGAAATCTATAATTTTGCATATTTAAATGACATGTGTGCGAGCCCCGCACTCTTAAATTCAACAAAATATAAGATATTGACTTTTTAAAGGATTTCAAGCAAAATTATAATAACATGGCAAAGGAAGAAATTGAAAAACTGAAAGAAAAGGTTGAAAAAGATCCTCTTTCAAAACTCTTTGTTCCCCTTGCAGAGGAATACAGAAAGATGGGCATGCTCGATGAAGCCATATCCGTACTTCTTAAAGGTCTGGAAAGTCAGCCCAGCTATATGACGGCGAGAGTTGCACTTGGAAAGATATATCTAGAAAAGAAGATGCTCAGGGAGGCAAAAGAGGAATTCAAGAAGGTTGTTACCGCCATACCTGATAATCTGTTTGCTCTCAAAAAGATAGCAGAAATCTCTGCTGAGCTTGGAGAAATACCAGAAGCCATTGATGCCTATAGCAGGATTTTAAAACTCAATCCCCTCGATGAAGAGGCAAAGCTAAATCTTGAAGAACTGAAGTCAAAAAAGATTGAAGAAAGAATACCTGAACCTCCTGCATCAAAACCCATTGAGCTCAAATCTGAGCAGAAAACAACCAGTGCTCCACATGAGGAGAAAGAACCGGAACACTTTGAGCTTGAAGGTTTTATGCCATTGAGCCAGACCTCTTTCAGTGATGATGAATTTGAAAAATTTAAAAATGAATTTTATTCTAAAGAAATACTCCATGATGAAACTCCTGAGATGGTAGAAAGTACAACTGGGGAAATTGAAAAACCAGCTAATTCTATTCTTTCAGGAGCTGAACCTCCCACTGAAGAGATTCAAGAAATTCAGGAAATTTCGGAGGATGATTTTTTTATTGAGTCTTCTAAATCTGAGATGGAAGAATCAGTTCTTAATACTCAATATTTTAAAGCTGACTCTTCTGAGCGTGAAACTATAAGGGATACTAAATATACTATTGAAAGAACAGAACCTGATTTTTCCTATCCAGATCGACTCATAGCGCAGGGTAACTATATCAAAGCATTGGAAGCCTACAAAAAAATGCTTGAAGATTATCCTGGTGACAGAAGAGTCATACAGAGGCTTGAAGAACTCAAGACAGCTTCTTAAGTTACTGGGTAAGGGAAATGAACTTATAGTCCAGCAGCTTACGAATTTCCTTGAGGCTATAAAAAAGAGGAAGAATGAGTTTCTCAGAAATTCTTAAGGATGTAGTGACCAAGGTAGAAGGCTCTGTAGGTGCATTTATAATAGCATCTGATGGAATACCTGTTGAGGCTTATATAAAGAAAGACTCTATTGACCAGTCAGCTTTGAGCGCTGAATTCTCTGCAATTTTAAAAACCATGAATTTCGCACTTGAAAATCTCCAGCTTGGAAACATGGATGAATTCTCTGTCACCACAGAAAGGTATAAGATTGCTCTCAGGAAGATCTCGCCTGAGTATTATTTAGTCCTTGTAACAGAACCAGGTGGAAACCTTGGGAAGGCAAGATTTTTTCTTAAGATTACTGCTCCCAAAATAGAGAAAGAAATTTAACTTTACTTTTTAACCTTAGTTAAGGTATGCTAAACATGGATGGTAAATGGAGTTTCATTTGCCTGCCTGTAGTTATCAGGCTGAGTTACCTGAGAAGTCAGGAGAAGAAGGAGGTTTTAGCAGTATGCCGTACGAAGGAAAGGTGAAGTGGTTTAATGAAGCGAAGGGCTTCGGATTTATCCAGCAGGATAATGGACCCGATGTCTTCGTTCATTACACCTCCATCAAGGGAAATGGTTTCAGGACACTTGCAGAAGGTCAGCGCGTACAGTTTGATATTGAAGAAGGTGAACGCGGTCCAAAGGCGATCAATGTAGTAAAGCTTTAAAAGAAAGGCCCCTTCGGGGGCCTTTTAAATATTTGATGGCCCGCCTAATAATACCTACCAATGAAATATCCTCAGGGAAAGAGATAAGAATTTCAGGACAGGACGCCCATTACCTTATTAATGTATTGAGACTCAATAAAGGGGAAGGCTTTCAGATACTGGATGGTAGAGGTAAACTTCACACAGCAGAGATAATCTCAACAAAGAAAAAAGAGGTTGTAGCAAGAATTATCTCCACAGAAAAAAGCAGTACGGAGTCATCCCTTTTCCTCGTACTTGTACAGGCAATACTGAAGTCAGAGAAGATGGACCTTGTCATCCAGAAGGCAACAGAACTTGGCGTTAAAGAGATTTATCCGGTAATAACCTCAAGGACTATTGTCAGAAGCACGGAGAAACACAAAAGATGGCTCAGGATTGCTCAGGAGTCAGTGCGGCAGTGTGGAAGAACCGAGATTCCAGTTGTGCATGAACCGGTTCTCTTTGAAGAATTCTTTAAACAATTTGACAGATCTGAAAGACATAGAGGTTTTATTTTCTATGAGGGTGCCGAAAGGGGACTGAAAGAATTTGCAGTCAAAACATGTTATGAAGGTAGAGAACAACAATTCAAACTCTTCTGCATAACAGGTCCTGAAGGTGGTTTTTCTGAAAAAGAGGTAGAACTGGCTATTTCTTATGGTTTTATTCCAGCGGGACTCGGACCCCGGATACTCAGGGCAGAAACTGCTTCAATAGTGGCATTGAGCCTTATGCAGTTTGTTTATGGTGATCTTGGTTGAAACATTATCCTGAATGCCAGTATTCTCCTCAATCTTATAATAATTAATAATCTTATTCCTTTTCTAAAACAATCTCAAGCTCCTTTTCTACAGCGAGTTTAGATTTAAGATAAATATTATGTTAAAATATCATTCATGGAAAGGGTTGATTATATAGTCCATGGAGAATACATAGTTACGGCAGACAGTGCGCTTACAGTGTTAAGAAATGGTGCTGTTGCGGTAAAGGATGGCATCATTTTGGATACAGGCCCGTATAATGAAATCTCAAAGAATTATTATTCAGCAAATGTCATCGGTAATTCGTACAGCCTTGTAATGCCAGGACTTATAAATACCCATACCCATGCTCCAATGGTTTATTTCAGAGGACTTGCAGATGACCTGCCATTAAAGGAGTGGCTTGAAAATCACATATGGCCTGCTGAGGCAAAATGGCTTAGCAGAGAATTCGTAAGTGATGCCACTGAACTTGCCTGTCTCGAAATGCTCAAGGCAGGAGTTATATGCTTTAACGATATGTACTTCTTCTCTGATGCTACAGCAGAGGCAGCAAAAAGGATGGGAATGAGGGCAGTCATAGGCCTCGGAATTTTAGATTTTCCCACTCCAGGTGGTAAGGGACCTGATGACTATCTTAAAAGGGCAGAGGATTTTATACTTAAATGGAAGGACGATGAATATATAAGACCTGCAGTTGCACCCCATGCAATATACACCTGCAGCAAAGAAACTCTTATCAGGTCAAAGATTCTTGCAGCAAGATATAAGGTGCCACTTCACATTCATCTGTCAGAGACAGAATGGGAAGTAAAGGAGTCCTTAAAAAATTTCAATAAGAGACCCGTGGAATATCTCAATTCAATAGAATTTCTTGATAGCTCTGTGATTGCAGCTCATGCCGTGTGGCTCGATGAAAGAGAAATAGATCTAATGGCTGAAAGCGGTGCTTCTGTTTCTCACTGTATTGAGAGCAATCTGAAACTCGCCTCAGGCATAGCACCTCTACCACTGATGATTAAAAAGGGCGTGAAGGTAACCTCAGGCACTGACGGTGCAGCAAGCAATAATGACCTTGATGTCCTGAGTGAAATATCTCTGGCAGCAAAGCTCCATAAGGCAATAGCTTCTGACCCGACTGTTCTTGATGCCAGAACTGCTTTACTGATGGCAACAAGATGGGCTGCTGAAGCAACAGGACTGGGCGGATTGACCGGAAGTATTGAAAAGGGCAAAAAGGCAGATCTAATAATATGCAATCTCGATAAACCCCATCTTACTCCAGTATATGATATCTATTCCCATATTGTATATACCATGAAGTCTTCTGATGTTGAGACTGTTATGATTGATGGCAAAATAGTAATAAATCAGAGAGAGCTGAAGACCGGAGATGAAAGGGAGATACTCAGAAAAGCAAGAATATGGCAGGAAAGGATAAAGGGCAGTTAAATCTCCCTTCTTCCCTCCAGTGCCTTTCCAAGGGTAACCTCGTCAGCAAACTCAATATCACTTCCCATCGGCAATCCGTAGGCTATTCTCGTAACCTTCACCCCATAGGGCTTCAGAAGTTCCCTTATATACTGTGCTGTTAGTTCACCTCTTGTATTTGGGTTGGTCGCAATTATTACCTCATCCACTCCCAGAGATACCCTCTCAAGAAGTTCCCTGAGTTTCACACTATTCATATTTCCACCATCAAGGGGAGATATATTACCAAGAAGGACATGATAGAGCCCCTTGAATACTCCTGTTCGCTCAATAACAGCTATATTGCTTGGCTCTTCAACAACACATATCCTTTTTCTGTCTCTTGAAGGGTTACTGCATATTTCGCAGAGCTCTGAATCAGTTATATTAAAACACTGGCTGCAGAATCTTGCCTTTTCCTTTACCTCTATAATAGCCTTTCCTATGGCCTTTGCCTCCTCAGCAGGCATGCTGAGTATATAAAAGGCAAGTCTCTGGGCAGTCTTTCTTCCAATACCTGGAAGTTTTGTAAGTTCCTCTATAAGATTCTCTATTATACCCCTGCTCATTTTCCAAAAAGATTTCCCAGTGCACCAAGATTGGGTATATTGAGTCCGCCTGTAAGCTTGGTCATCTCTTCCTGAACCATCTCCTGAGCCCTTCTCAGTGCCTCATTTACTGCAGCAACAATCATATCCTGAAGCATCTCCAAATCATCAGGATTGACCACATCCCTTTCAATCTTTATGGAAACAATCTCTCCAGCTCCATTTGCAGTGGCAATGACCATACCGCCACCGGCAGATGCCTCAACGGTCTTTTTCTTCGCCTCTTCCTGAACTCGAAGCATCTCAGACTGAATCCTCTGGACCTCTTTCACCAGATCTCCTATAATCCTTTTTGACATCTAAAGCCTCCTTTAAAGATTTAAAAATTTTTAAATCCTGTTCTCCCTTATATCAATAACAGAACCTTCAAAGAGCTCCATTATCTCTCTGACCTCAGGTCTTGAAAGAACCTCTTTTTTAAAATTATTCATATCGGAGGTCTTTGTCTTTTCCGAAGCACTTATATTTATCTTCCAGACTCTTCCTGAAAATTCTTCAAGAGCCTTGCTGATAAAATCCCTTTCTGCTTCAATGAGCTCTGCGAGAAATGCATGACCACCGTTGAACTTAAAATGAATCATATTGTTTTTTATCTCTATATCTGCATGCATGAGTTTTGATGCAAGGACATGATTCTTCTCGTCAATAAATTTCAGAAATTTTTCAAATGAAAAATTCTTTTCTATTGTACCAGCGGGTTCGGCGGACTCTACAGGCTCTGAAGTTTTTTCAAATGTTTTTTTTTCTTTATCTCCGTCAGAATAAAATGTTTGTCCTGAAAAAGCAGAAGTCTCTGGTTTCAAGGTCTTGAGTTTACCTATAAGATCCCTTACAGAGCTGAACTCTTTAAATAAACTCACCCTGAGCAGATTAACCTCCAGAGCAATCCTTGGAAAGATGGCATTTCTCACATCATTTTCACCTTTAAGGAGTTCATTTATCATGAGTACAAGTTCCTCTTCTGTTACACTGGGCAGTAATCTCTTCATCTCTTCAATCTCATTCCTGGAGAGCTCAAAATAATTCTTCTGGTCTTTCATGCCGGCCCTTTCAAATACCTTCAGTACAAACATATCCCTTAAAAATACTATGATATCCTTATAAAGTGTCCTGAGATCCGAACCTCTCTCAGACGCCTCACCTATGAGAGAAATAATCCTCCTCTGATCTCCATCAAATATTGCCCGGGCAATCTCTGAGACCATTACTGAATCGCTCACACCTAGTAGCTGAGCCACATCATCTGCGGTAATCTCATCAGCAAATGATGAGACCTGATCAAGTATGGTCAGTGAATCCCTCATACTTCCATCAGCAGCACGGGCAATAATCTCCAGGGCATCATCGGATATTTTTATATTTTCAATATTGCATATATATCTGAGTCTTTCCATAATTACATCTCTCGGAATCCTTCTGAAGGCAAGATGCTGGCATCTACTGAGCACCGTGGTGGGGATCTTTCTGTAGGCGGTGGTTGCAAGGACAAAAATCGTGTGAGCAGGAGGCTCCTCAATAGTCTTCAGAAGGGCATTAAAGGCAGACTCACTGAGCATATGAGCCTCATCTATGATATAGACCTTATACTTTCCAGAAACAGATGGTGCATATCTTACCCGTTCTCTTATCTCTCTTATATCATCAACACTATTATTTGATGCACCATCAATTTCTATAACATCCATTGAAGAACCGTCTCTTATCCCGTTGCAGAACTCACACCTTCCACACGGCGCTGGAGTTGGTCCTTCCACACAATTAAGAGATCTGGCTAGAATCCTTGCAGTTGAAGTCTTGCCAACACCTCTTGGACCTGAAAAGACATAGGCATGGGCGATCTTATTCTGCAGGATTGCATTTTTTAATATCTTTATAATATGAGCCTGACCAACAAGGTCATCAAATATCTGTGGTCTCCATTTCCTAGCAAGAACCAGATATGACATAACCCTTCTTTCTCCCCTCTCAACCAGGCAGCAACTTACTGCGGCACCCAGTCATGAATACTTACCGCTGCTTCCTTCCGGACCTGACGGGGTTCGTATCTGACTGTTGCGCAGGGCTGCTGCCTGGTTGAAAAAGGAGACAGTCTCGTCCTCCGAATTTTTTATGGCGGAGAGGGTGGGATTTGAACCCACGGTGGAGCTTTTAGGCTCCACACACGATTTCCAGTCGTGCCCGTTCGGCCACTCCGGCACCTCTCCATTTATTTAAATTAAATAACTAATTCTAACCGCTTGTACCTTAAAATGTCAAACAAGAGAAAAAGTAAGGTCAAATTTGATTTTAACTCTGAATTTAAGAGTAAATGAGATATTTAATTGATCTGGGATTCTTATATTGCTCTTAAAACAATGAATTGTTGATTAAATCCTATAAATAAGAAATTTTTTTGTCGATACCGAGTCTTTGGCTAATTTCATCAAGAAAAGTGTAATCTCTATCAATCCCTGTTTTAACTGCCATATCTCAAGAACTGATGAGGGTTCCTTCATATACCATTTTTTCAATTTTTTCTTTAACTCAAAACCTTTTTTAATAAGCTCTTCATATTGTTCTACAGATGTTTCCATAGAAATATTATAAAAAAGTTTTAAAAATATTTTCAAAAAAATTAGCTATCACAAATCAGTATGAGGAAAATAAGAGTTTCAGTCATTAACGCAAAAAAAGGGTGAGTATCCAACTCACCCTTTTAGATTTCAATGTAAATATTTTAATTTCAGTGAGGTGCTGATTCTCCAACCTCCACCTTTACCGTTGTTGCTATTTTGTATAAAAGTGTTAGTATCAGAAGTCCTGTGGACCATACACCTAAGGTAATTATTGTCTCGGGTGCTGTTGGCCAGTATTCAAAAACTCTCTCAAAAGGATTTGGCACAAACCCTCCAACAACAAGACCAAAGCCCTTTTCTATCCACAGGGATATAAATACTGCTGCAGCTGCCACTGCAAGGGTTCTTTC
This sequence comes from Thermodesulfovibrionales bacterium, assembly GCA_026417875.1. Taxonomy (NCBI): domain Bacteria; kingdom Pseudomonadati; phylum Nitrospirota; class Thermodesulfovibrionia; order Thermodesulfovibrionales; species Thermodesulfovibrionales bacterium. The sequence goes on from JAOACK010000004.1 coordinate 23,835, forward strand.
ATTTTTCCTTGTTGCAGGATTGAGAAGTAATACAAGTGATAAAATAGCCAGTATCACAGACATCCACATAAGAGGAACAAGCCTTCCATGACCCTCAAGCCCTACAAATAGGTACTGGAAAGGATGTTTATGACCGGGTATTCCACTGTAAAAGGCTGTAAAGAGCTCAAGCCCCAAGAAGAATACATTTGTAAGCATGAAGTATGTGACTATCTTTCCAAGAGCCTGAATTGCCTCTCTGCCGGGGTCAAATTTCGTAAATCTCCTAATAATCATAGCAAGGATTATTAATAAGGCTGGTCCTGATGAGAAGGCTGACGCCAGGAACCTGGCTGCCATTATAGCAGTAAGCCAGAAATGCCTTCCCGGTAGCCCTGCGTAAATGAAAGCCGTGACTGTATGGATTGAGGGTGCCCATATAATGGCAAGATAGATAAAAGGTTTGATCCATTTTGGAGGTGGAATCTCTTTCTTTTCAGCATGAAGGACTGTCCAGCCCACAAGCAGGTTTAAAAATAGATAACCACTGAGAACTACAGAGTCCCAGAAAAGTATGGAATTTGGTGTTGGATGAAGAAGGACATTTAGTATCCTCATTGGCTGGCCCATGTCAACGAAGATAAAAAGAAGGCACATTATAACTGATGGGATTGCTAGAAACTCTCCAAGAATGGTTATCTTACCAAAGACCTTATAGTTATGAAGATAATAGGGAAGCACCACCATAACAGCTGAAGCTGCAACTCCTACAAGGAAGGTGAACTGACCTATATAGAGACCCCATGATACATCTCTGCTTAAACCAGTAAGTCCCAATCCGTACTGAAGCTGTTTAAGATAATAAAGGGTGCCAATCCCCGAAATAGCTGCAAGTATGATAAGCCAGATCCAGTATCTTTTACTTCCTTCAAGGGCCTTCTCAAACATTTTCACTACCTCCTATAATATAGAAGACGCTGGGATCAGTACCCAGCTCTGCCTTCCGCCTGATAGTAAACTCCTTTCTCAATACCTGTCTTACCTCTGAATCAGGGTCCATAAGGTCTCCAAATATTAACGCGCCTTTTGATTCCTCAACACAGGCAGGCTTTAAACCCTTTGAAATCCTCTCTGTACAGAAGGTGCATTTCTCAACCACACCCTTTGTTCTTGTTGGAAATTCATTATTTGTCTTCTTGATAAAGGGTCTTGGATCCCTCCAGTTAAAGCTCCTTGCTCCATAGGGACAGGCTGCCATGCAGAATCTACAGCCAATGCATCTGTGGTAATCCTGCTCTGTTATTCCATCAGGTTTCTTGAATGTAGCCTTTACAGGACAGACCCTAACACAGGGAGGATTTGCACAGTGATTACAGAGAAGGGGGATAGGTTTGGTTTCAAGCCATTCAGGTAAAAAGGAATGTTCCTGACCAGGAAAGGTGTGCTTGTAGGTATCTGTCCAGATCCATTTTATCTCATCTTTTGGATTTCCAAAATCAGGCACATTATGGATACTGTGGCACGCATTTATTATCCTCCTGTAATCCTCTTCTGTCTTGAATCTTCTTAGGTCAACTACCATGGCCCATCTCTTTGCTTTAAGGGCCTTCGGGTCTTTAGTAAACTGAGCTGCGAGTGCTTCCTCTGTAACCCTCTCAAAGAGCCCTAAACCTGCTATACCGAGTATCGTACCTGTACCTGCGAGTTTAAGAAATTCTCTTCTGTCCATGCTCATATCTGGCCCTCCTCTTCCTTTGGTGCAATGTGACAATCCCAGCAATAAGGTTTCACACCGGCATAAGTGTGGCATTCATCACAGAACTTCTTTTTATTCGAATGACACTTCATGCAGGTGTTCTGGAGACTGACTGTGAATTCTCTGCCCTCACTGTTTACATAAACCCTGTTGCCTTCTCTTAAAGCAGCATCTCGCCATTCATTTAAAAGCTTCATATGCTCCCGCTTTATAAACTCCTTTGGTTCTACACATTTTTTTTCAATAAGTTTTTCTATCTCAGGTGTATCAAGTTTTGGCTCAGGCATTTTTATTGCCCTTCCAGATACACTCCAGAATGGATAGGTAACTATCACAAGAAAGAGCACTATTCCTATGTAAAAATACTTTTTCATTCTTCCTTTGCCTCCTTTCCTGGAAGAGGCTCACCACGCATATCCAGGGTCCTCTCTTTTTCACCCTTCATTACAAGGGCATTTCCAACGAGCTCATGAACACCCATTACCGTAACTCCAGGTACCCAGTAATCCATGAGTGGCTGGAGTGCTGCCCTGTCAATGGCACACATATTGGCAAGTACATTCACTCCATATTTTTCATTAACATGCCTTACTGCCATTGCCCTTGGGAATCCACCCCTCATCCTGAGTTCCATATTCTCTGAGGCATTCAGTCCTGAGCCACTCCCGCAGCAGAATGTCCTCTCACGGATTGTGTTGTCAGGCATTTCATAAAAATTCCTTGCTACATTCTTTATCACGAATCTTGGCTCCTCAAACATTCCCATACCCCTTGAGGTATTACAGGAATCGTGCCAGGTAATAACAAGATGGTCATTTCTGCTCGGGTCAAGATTCAGCTTTCCATGTTTTATAAGATCTGCAGTAAATTCCACTACATGGACGAGTTTGGAATATCTTGCATGTTCAAATCTTGTTCCTGTAATGGGTGATACAGGAACCTCAAGATTATCAGGTGGTTCCCAGAATGTGGGAAGGTACTGATTCCATACCCTCCACATATGTCCGCACTCACCACCGAGAATCCATTTAACACCGAGCCTTTTTGCCTCTGCATAAATTTTATAGGTAAGTCTCTTTGCCATCTCCATGGATGTGAAAAATCCGAAATTACCACCTTCAGAGGCATAGGTGCTCCATGTGTAATCAAGTCCAAGCTCGTGAAAGAGCATGAGATAACCCATGCAGGTATAAACACCTGGAACTCCGAAAAGGTCACCTGAAGGAGTGATAAAGAGTATCTCAGCACCCTTTCTGTTAAAGGATGGCTCTATCCTAATGCCAGTAATATTTTCTATATCATCAAGCATAAATTCTATGTTGCTCTTTATCGTATGAGGCTCGAGACCGAGGTGATTCCCCTTCCAGTAACAGTTAGCAACAGGTCCTGCAATCCATCCAAGCTGAAGTCCAAGAAGATTAAGTATCTCCCTGGCTATGATAGTGACCTCTGCTGTATCTATCCCGTAGGGGCAGTAAAGAGAGCATCTCCTGCACTCTGTACACTGATAGAAATAGTACCACCACTCTTTTATGATATCAGGTGTTAGCTCCCTTGTACCTGCAATGCTTCCGAGTATCTTGCCTGAAGGTGTGAAATATCTTCTGTAAATTGAACGCATGAGCTCTGCCCTGAGGACAGGCATATTTTTTGGGTCACCTGTGCCAAGGAAGAAATGGCACTTATCAGCACAGGCACCGCATCTTACACAGATGTCCATAAATACATGGAAGGAGCGAAATCTTATGAGCCGCTGCCTTATAGCCTCAAGAACCTGTTCCTTCCAGTTCTCGGGAAGTTTCCAGTCCTCATCCTTTGGTGACCATTCCCTTATATAGGGATAGTCAACAAGCTCAAGGTCTTTCTTTTTTGCTGGATGGCAGTACATTCCATCTTTTAATTCAACCTTGAGGCTCCTCCAGTCTGCTTTTGGAGGCTGGAAGTTTATTGTACTCATTAATTCCTGCGGTTTTGGTAATTTTGCCATGGTCTCACTCCTTTTCTACAGGGATTCCTGCTGCTTTCATTTTGTCCCTGAATTCATTTTCATATTCTTCATAGTGATGAACCTTAACAGGATAATCCCAGGGGTTGACATGTCTCTTGAACCTGAGATTATTTGCCATATTTCTTGTGGGACTCATAAAGATTCCCCCTAGATGCATGAGCTTACTGAAAGGGAAGTAGGCAAGAAGTATGCTTACAAGAAAGAGATGGATATAAAATATTGTGTCAATCTTAGCCTTTTCAGGAATCTCAGGACTTAGCGTCATAAGGCTTAGAAGTAATGTCTTTACAGCAACGATATCTGTTTTTGAAAAATATCTCATAAGAACACCTGTAGTAGCAATGGCTATTATCAAAAATAGAGGAAAGTAATCAGCAGGAAGGGACATATAACGAACCTGCGGGATATACCATCTTCTTAAGAAAAGATACACCCCGGCACCAATAAGAATTACACCTGTCATCATCAGCCGGGGCTGGCCTATCTGGAAGAATCCATCAAGGCTCTCAAGAAGATGTACGTAACCTGGCACTGGCTCTATAAAAAGCCTCATGTGCCTTATCAGCACAATGAAGAATGCCCAGTGAAATGCCATTGCTCCTATCCATAGCCATTTTGATGAGCCATGAACGAGCTTTGAAGAGACGATCTCACTTCTTGTATTTCTGAAAAGGGAACGCATTAAAAAGATCTCCAGGATCATTCTTCCAACGACACCAGCAGGAGTTGAGGGATTATCAAGTTTACTCCATTTAATCCACTTAAGGGATTTCTGCTGACCTCCTGTTGTGGGGATTCTGAAAGGCACATAGGAACGGCCCCATTTAAGAAGTTTCCACAGGAATCCCAGCAGGAAGATAGCGAAGGCAAAATATGGAATAACTATTCCAAAGAGTGAGTTCAGTTGAGCAACTCCAGCACCAAAATAAGCAATTAATATAAGAATTATAACCAGCAAAAGTGATCCCACTATTCTCATCTTCCTAACCTCTTTTAAAGTTTTTTATAAAAATCTATTATTCAGAATATTCTTTAAGAATATTTACCTTTTTCAGTATCCAGGCTGTCATATTTTTCATTTCATTGAACCTTACCTCGTTCAACCTCTCCCTTGATTCCATATAGATGTCAAAAAGTCTCAGACCTAATGCATCAATCTCTTCAGAAAGAGAGAGAAAATCCTCCATAAGAGTTTGATCAGAAAGGATTGATATTTCTTTCTGGATTATATTTTTCAGGATAAAGATAAAACTTAGGGCCTGAGATGGTTTTAGTTCCTGGACAGCCCTCAGTCTGATAAAGGTATCAAGGTTTCCGTTGAGGTCTCTCTTATGGAGGAGATAATCAAAGAGACCCTCCAATCCTTCAAAAAGGGTAAAACCCATCGGGTTTTCAAATCTATCCTTCTTTATATTCGCTATGAACTGTCTTCCGTGAGAAGGATACTCCTCCAGAAGCGTCTGGAACCACCTCTCAAGGATCAGGGGTCTCCTCTCTTCAAGGAACTTTTTTAATTTCATTAAAAATAGCCCCTTTTACTGGCGGCTTTTTATACACAACCTGTTGGCTTTGGAAGTCCTGCGTATCTACATGCCTGCTTTGCTGGTCCATCAGGAAAGAGCTGGTATAGGTATTTAGTATTTCCCTTATCTGGGCCCATAACTTTGCCGACTTCTTTGACAAGTATCTTGATCATTGGTGCTATCTGGTATTTCTGGTAATAGTCCCTGAGGAAGTTAATGATCTCCCAGTGAGCATCTGAAAGGGTGATGCCATCCTTGCTGGCCATATACTCTGCGAGCTCTTTAGACCAGTCACTGAGGTTAACAAGATAACCGTCCTCATCAACCTCAATCTGCTTACCCTGAAATTCTATAAAGGGCATTTTCCTTACCTCCTTTTTGTTTTTTTTGACAGTAATACTGTCCTTTCTTAAAAATCTAAAATTATGACTTTAAATTTTCCCTGATAAGCATTCAAAAAGATTTTTGTGTCATAGTATATACAACATAACTTCTCTTCTGGTCAAATTAAAAAAATTTATTTATGCATGATTATCCTTTATCTCATTCACTATATCAAGATCTTTACAAATATCATCCTCCTTGAGGATACTGAACCTGTCCTCACTATACGATTCAGGCCAGGTTCGTAAATGAAATATTTCACCAGATAATCCTTACCTTCCTCGAGACTTACCGCTTTATTATAATCACCCTTGCATAAAATGGCAAGGCTATCCATAAGAGTCTCACCGAGTGCTCTTCCAGATGGATCATAGGCATATAGGGCACCGCATCGGCATCTCCCTCCTATGATGTCAGCAAAGCCATTCTTGAGTTCACCCGGTCTCTGCAGGGGCGAGTTACAAAAAGGACAACTTAATGCCTGTTTTTCACCATGGAATATCTCCTGTTCCGGTAAGGACAGGGGAATTTTATCTCTCTGTCCACCACTTTTTTTACAGGTTCTGAGTTCAGAAAAAGCCATCTCCTTTAATACTCCATCATCATAGATCAGAACCTTTTTTTCATCTCTTTCAGTTCCGCTGTACTCTTCACCGACCTTACATAGAGTCCAGCTTGCATAAAATCTCATTTCTCTGTCACTGTCATTTTTTGCAATCAATCTGAGAAAGGGCAGAGCAAACTCAACAAGCTCTGGAGACACCTCTCCAATCCTTCCCATTGCCCAGAGGATCCCCTTTCTTAAAAACTCCTCATCCATGAAAGACCAGAGAATCTTCGGTATATCCCGGTATCTTTCAGGGTCATTTCTTACGATCTCACCAATTATCTCTGGAGAGCTCCACCCGATGCCTCCAGCCTCATCCCTTATACTCCAGAGAAGCCTTCTGAGGAGATCCTTACCAAATTCAGCCCTCTCTTTTGCAACAATGGCAACTATCCTACCAATTGCCTCAATGCTTCTCCAGGCAATCTCAGAGGTTTTATCATAGGAAAGGCTAACAAGTGCCCTTACTACCTTACTCGGCTCTCCAAGCTCGAGTAATTTATCAAAATCTCTTTTAAGAAGATACTCCTTTATCTTTTCTTTCAAACTCCTACTCCCTAAGGCTTTATATATGCATATCCCTCATTTTGTCTCTTTATGAGCTCTGTCATTCCGGCAGGTATAACCTCTACAAAGGAAGGCAGGCTTTTTTCATCAATATTGTTTGCCCTGAGTGCATTCCTGCAGGCAAGGAACCTTACTCCCCTCTTTGAAAGCTCTTCCATCTTTTTTAAGACATCCATTGCACCAGGCAGACAAACACCTATGCCTTCCTCAGGACAGGACACATACCCTCTCACGCCTGCACCATTGCTTACCACTATAACATTAATATTAGTATCACCCACATCATTAAGAAGATTAATTATATTGCCAACTGCCACAGGCCATCTTTCAGGTTCATTAACATGAATGAGACACTTAAGCATCTTTTCTCCTCCTGTATTCAATAGCTTTTTTTATTAAACCCTCTGCCCATTGAGGTGTACCATAAACATGTACATGGGTATAAGTAGCAAGAAGGTTTTTATAGCAGACTCCATCCTTTTTATCCATTATACCATCGCCTCGTTTCATGCTAAAAGAGAAGGTAAGGTCACCGGAAATTACGGGTCTTGAATAATGAAACTCATGCCCCCTGATTTGAAGACCTCCTGGATAGAAAGGATTCCTCCCTGTTACCTCAAGAAGTGTATAACCATGAGACACTGGTTTGTCATTCATCAGAAAACTCATTGGAAGTATCCCTGCCATCTGATATCTCCTATCGTTATAAATAATTTCCTTACCAAGATACATCATACCACCACATTCTGCATATGCCGGAAGCCCATCCTCTATGGCATCTTTGAGATCTTGCATTAATCCTCTGTTTTCTGAAAGATCAATAGCATTAGTCTCAGGAAATCCTCCACCTATATAAAGACAATCTATATCAGGAATAGCGGAATCCTCCAGTGCATTAATCTCTACAAGCTCTGCACCACTGAGCCTTAAAGTCTCCAGATTTTCCTCATAATAGAACTGAAAAGCAGGATCTCTCATTATGCCAATCCTGATACCTGAAGCAGAATGGCTGAGTGGAAAAGAAAAGACCGGATCTTCTGCTGCCTGGAGCCATGAACAGTGAGTATCGGCAATCTCAAGAATTGCCTCTATATCCAGGTATTTCTCTGCTATGGTGAGTGCAAGTTGCATGATAGCATCTTTTCTGTGATGTTCCTGATGAGGCAGAAGGCCCATATGTCTTTCAGGAAGCTCTTCATTGAGTCTGGGTATAGCACCAATAACAGATACTCCGCAATATCTCTCTACAGATTGTCTAATGATGGATTCATGTCTGCTGCCCGATACCTGATTGAGAACAACACCTGCTATTTTTACTTCTCTGTCAAGACTCATTGCTCCAAGCACAAGGGCTGCTGCTGTACGCGTAATTTTAGTACAGTCAATTATTAGAATTACTGGTAGATTAAGAATTTTTGAAAGTCTTGCTGTGCTGTGGGTACCATCTACATCCATGCCATCATAAAGTCCTCTATTGCCTTCAACTATCGATATATCTCCCTTTGAATGATAAACAAAAGAGCGGATAAGTCTTTCCTCGGGTATCAGATAAGAATCAAGATTGTAACAGGGATTATCTGCTGCTACTGAAAGCCATCCTGCATCAATATAATCAGGACCCTTTTTAAAAGGGATAACCTTCATACCTTTTTTAAAATGGAGATAGGATATTATGGAAAGTGAAAGGAGTGTCTTTCCACTTCCACCTCTCATACCTGATATAATCAATCCCTTGAGAGCCATCTTATACTTCAAGGAGTTTCAGGTTCAAATTTTTTCTTGCAACTTGAATAAGTGTCTCAGGATCAAAGGACTTTAAATAGGGAATAACCCCTATAACAGGTATATCTGTAAGTCTTGATATAACAGAGGGATTTGTCTCCTCAGCAATTGTGCCTTCCGGTGGTGATGAATAATTAAATACTATTCCCTTTACACTTATTCCCCTCTGACTGAGTTCCCTTAAGGTAAGAAGGGTATGATTAATAGTTCCAAGCTTCGGCCTTGAGACCACAATCACCGGAAGACCGAAATCCTTTATCAGATCAGCTACAAAATAGTCCTTTTTAATCGGTACAAGTAAACCACCGACTCCTTCCACAATTATTGCCTCATATTTCTTCTTTAAATGAGCATAAGACCTCCAGACATTCTCCATATCAATTTCAACACCCTCAAGTTCCGCAGCAACCATTGGAGCAAGAGGCTTTTCAAGGCAAACAGGCGTTACATAATTAACTGATTCTTCCATATTTGCAGCATCTTTAAGAAACATGCCATCTGATGGAATAAGTACTCCCCCTTCTCTAAGACATCCTGTTTCAAAGGGTTTCATGGCACAGGTCTTAAGACCCTGAAGTTTCAGTATATGTATAAGTATTGCCGATACCACTGTTTTTCCAACACCTGTATCAGTTCCCGTAACAAAAAATCCTTTCATGACCTTTCCTCAAAAATCCTTCCATCGATCATTTTCAGAATCCTTGAACATCTATCAGCAAGTTGTCTGTTATGCGTAACTATGACAAAGGTTATTCCCCTTTTTTTATTCAGGTAAACAAGGAGCTCAAAAAGCTCCTCTCCTGTAGCAGTATCAAGATTACCCGTTGGTTCATCTGCAAGAACCACCCTCGGCTCAAGGATAAGTGCCCTGGCAACAGCAACCCTCTGCTGTTCACCACCTGAAAGTTCACCTGGTCTGTGATCCCTTCTTTCATGAACACCAAGCTCTTTCATGAGATAAAGTGCCCTTTCATACCATGGTGTGATATCAAACTTCTGACCCCTGAATTCTCTGTTCTGACTTCTATATATAATAGCCGGTATCAGGATATTTTCAAGGGCAGTAAACTCTGGAAGAAGATAATGAAATTGAAATACAAAACCTATCTGGCTGTTTCTTATCCTGAAAAGTTCCTTTTCGGATAGACTGAAAAGATCAGTATTATCAAGTATTACCCTTCCCTCTGTTGGTCTGTCCAGTGTGCCAAGAATGTGGAGAAAGGTACTCTTTCCTACACCTGAGGCACCAACTATGGCAACCATCTCGCCTTTTTTTATCTCAAGATCAATACCCCTTAGTATCCTGAGTTCACCTGCAGGTGTAAAAAAGGACTTTTTAAGATTATCTACCTTTATCAGTGTCTCCATCTTTTTTAAAGATAGCCGTGATTTTTCTTTTTACCTTACCACAGAACCTCTCAGCAGACTTTCTAGAATTGTAAATACTATCAGATGTCCGGGCTGCCTCTTCCGATGCCTTATATATAATATTACCAGCGTATCGTATCCAGTCTCCACCCCTCCAGAGAGAAAGGCCCGTGAAGATGATCACAATAATAATAAGATATAAGGTAATTCTTAAAATAAATTTAAAAAACTTACTCATATCTCAATGGCTCCACAGGATTAAGCCTTGCTGCCTGATAGGCAGGATAGACCGTTGAAAAAAGGCTTATGAGCATTGAGCAGAGAGGAACGATTATATAATCAGAGAGTTTGAGTTTCACCGGCAGATGACTGAGGTAATATACATCAGGAGGAAGTTTGATTATCTCATAATTATTTATTATGTATCCGAGTACAAGAGAACCGGCTACACCAAGAAGTGTGCCGATAGATCCAATGATTAATCCCTGTAGCATGAATATAGCCATGATACCTCTATCTGATGCACCCATTGCTTTTAGTATTGCTATCTCCCGCTCTTTTTCAATAACATTCATCATCAATGTACTCACAATATTAAAAGATGCCACGAGAACAATAAGTGTAAGGATTATAAACATGGCAAACTTCTCGAGTTTTAAAGCAGAAAAGAGTGTCCTGTTCATCTTACCCCAGTCCATCCCATAATAGGGATAACCCAGGTCTTTCTGGATTGCCGCAATTACCCTGTCTGCCTTATATATATCCTTTACCCTTATCTCTATACCTGTTACAGAATTGCCGAGCCTGAGAAAATCCTGCGCATCACTTAAAGAGACAATTGCGAGATTTGAATCATACTCAAACATGCCTACTTCAAATATGCCCACAATCCTGAATTGTCTAACTTTCGGTATCATTCCGAGGGGTCCTATCTCTCCCATTGGTGAAATAACATTTATCCTGTCGCCAGTATAGGCTCCAAGATATCTGGCGAGCTCCCTTCCTATTATAATACCGGGCAGATCTCTTTTAGATGAAAGCTCATAAAGTGAGCCTTCCTTCATTGCCTTACCAAGTTCTGATACCTTTATCTCCATTTCAGGAACAATGCCCTTAAAAACAACCCCCCTCGCCCTGTCCTGAAAGGAAATCATCACCTGCCCCAGGACAAAAGGAGATGATGAAACAACTCCCTCTGTCCCATCAATCACGGACTTTACCCTTTGATAATCATCAATTGTGCCTTTATAATTAAGGACAACTCCATGAGCATTAACGCCGAGTATCTTTCTCTGAAGATCTTCATGAAAACCACTCATGACTGAGAGTACAGTGAGCAGAGCCATAACACCGAGTGTAACACCACCTATTGATATGAAGGTATTAAAGGATATGCCTTTGTGCCTCTTCTTTGACTTAAGATATCTGAGAGAGATAAAAAGTGGATAGGGCAAAAATCTCTTTGAATTCATGATTCAGGCTTCATCTGGGGGAACAGTATTACATCCCTTATGGATTGAGAATTTGTAAGAATCATAACAAGTCTGTCTATACCTATTCCTTCACCAGCAGCAGGTGGCATTCCGTATTCAAGTGCCCGTATAAAATCCTCATCCATTGGATGAGCCTCCTCATCACCCTTTAGCTTTGCCTCCAGTTGCTTAAGAAATCTCTCCCTCTGGTCAAAGGGATCATTGAGCTCTGAAAAGGCATTGGCAATCTCCCTTTGAGCAATGTAGAGCTCAAACCTCTCAACAAATTCCGGCTCATCCTTTTTCCTTTTTGCAAGGGGCGAAAGCTCAACAGGGTAATCCATCACAAAGGTGGGCTCTACAAGATAGGGTTCAACTATTTCCTTGAATATCTCATCAAGTACCTTTCCATGGCTAAGACCTTCCTTTAATTCTATACCCTTTGAACGAGCCCATTTCTTTGCATACTCTTGATCACTGATGACCTCCTCAGGCACACCACGGTCAAGAAGAGCACCTTTCCAGGAAAGTCTCTTCCAGGGTGGAGTAAAGTCTATCTCGTGATCTCCGTAGTCAATCTTTAATTTACCGCAGACTTTGAGAACCACCTCTGTAATCAATCTCTCTGTAAAATCCATGAGGTAATTATAATCCTTATAGGCAATATAAAACTCAAGCATTGTAAATTCTGGATTGTGCTTTGTTGATATACCCTCGTTCCTGAAGTTCTTATTCAACTCAAAAACCTTCTCATACCCTCCAACAAGCAGTCTTTTGAGATAGAGCTCAGGTGCAATCCTCAAATAAAGATCTATACCCAGGGCAATGTGATGGGTTCTGAAAGGCTTTGCTGCTGCGCCACCAGGAATGAGATGCATCATTGGTGTTTCAACCTCTATGAAACCTTCCTTCTCAAGAAAATCCCTTATGGATTTAATAATAGCGCTTCTTTTCTGAAAAACCTCCTTTACCTGAGGATTAACTATTAGGTCCACATAACGCTGCCTGTATCTCAATTCAATATCTCTCAGCCCGTGCCATTTCTCAGGAAGCGGTCTCAGAGACTTGGTTAGAATTACAAAATCCTTCACCTCAACTGTAAGCTCATTTGTCTTTGTCCTGAAGAGTCTTCCTTTAACCCCGATAATATCACCGATGTCTATCTTCTTAAGAATGTTAAATCTATCTCCAAGTATGTCCTTTCTGAAATAGACCTGAATCCTTCCACTTGAATCCTGAAGGTGGGCAAAGGAGGCCTTGCCAAAATCCCTGAACATTATGATCCTTCCTGCTATGGATACCTCGTGGGGATTCTGCTCAAGACTCTCCTGATCTTTGTCTCCATAAAGTCTGTGTATTTCGGAGGCAAGATGGGAAACATCATATGGGCATCCATAGGGATCAATACCCATGGACCTCAGCTCGTTAAGCTTCTTTATTCTCTGCTCTATCAGTTCATTGATATCTTCAATCATAGAAATTGATTATAAAAATATAAGAAGGTAAGAGTCAAGGAAAGCCTCAATGAATCTTTAGCTCCTGTATTCTTTCTATATTAAAAATTCATTTCTCATTCTTTAGGTTGCAGAATGCTTTGAGACCCCTTAAGGTCTTTCCATCAGCCTCAATTTCGGATAACTCATGGGGAATTATTATTCTCCTTGATTTTTCATCTGTTGCCTTAAAATAAAGGATTTAAAGGGTCTTACCCTCTTTGATTGCTCTTTCTATCATAGAAATCTTTTCACTAAGGGAGAGCTTTTTTCTGCAAGCATCCGGCATTTTGAAATAAAATCTCCTACTCTTCTGTCCGTTAATACATCCTTTCTCGTCACAGGTCTTTTCAATATAAGGCCATCAAGGGATCGGCATCGTGAAAGGGCAACATAGAGTTGACCGTGGGAGAAGGTTCCCCTTCCAATATCTATAATTACCCTGTCAAAGGTAAGGCCCTGGCTCTTATGAATAGTGATTGCCCAGGCAAGTCTTAGCGGATACTGTGAAAATGTACCGATTATATTAGAAACTATCGTCTTAGAGTTTCTATCAAAGCTAAATTCGTACATCTCCCAGGTATAGGGTGTAATATCAACGACATCTTTATTTTCTAACTTAACCCATATTGTGTCAGAAGCACCGCTATGTTTTTCTATATCAACTACCGTACCAATACTTCCATTAATCCATCTCCCAAAGGAATCATTATTAAGAAGCATTACCTGGCAGCCAATCTTTACATTGAGCACAGTAGGTGCTGGAAGGTCTGTCTCTTTTAAGTCTCCGACAACTAAGCCTTCATATGAATATTCCCTACCCTTTATCTCGGTAAGTCTCTGCCTATTTATTGAATCAGCAAGGCTGTTTGTGGTAGTAAGGTAAATATAAAATCTACTGTCTGGAATAAAATCAGGGATATATCTTTTATTAAGCTCTTCAAGCTCTTGATCTGTAATTGTATTGTTTCTTATAGCATTAAGTATTGCAAGAAACCTCTCATCCTTCTGTCGATAGACCTTTTCAAGCTCGATAAACTCTATCTCTAAATCTTCAAAAACCTTTGCATCAAAGAAATAAGGACTTCTGTAAAGTTCAGTAAATAGATTTCTTTCTTTTGAACTAACAACTGGTGGAAGCTGATAAAGATCACCAATAAATATCATCTTTATACCGCCGAAGGTCTCTGATTTTTTCTTTCCATGAAGCTTCAAAAACTCATTAATAGAGTCAAGAAGATCAGCCCTTACCATTGATATCTCATCAATAAGAATGGCATCAAGTTTTTCGTAAAGTTCTTTATTTCTTGGTTTTATATTCTTTACGCTATGTGGATTTATATCAGGTCTGAAATTAAAAAAGGAATGAATGGTCTGACCTTTAATATTCACTGCAGCCACTCCCGTTGGTGCAAGGACAGCAATATTTTTCTTTGTCTTTTTCCTGAAATAATCAAGAAGGGTGGATTTCCCTGTGCCTGCTTTGCCTGTTATGAAGACATGCTTATCTGAGCCCTCCATAATATCCAGGGCTCTAACAAAGGATTCGCTGAGCTCCGGAGCGACCTTCATCAAGAATTGTGGACAATATATTTTATCAGGTTTATAGATTTTTTGATTAAACAGGAGAATCAGGATTATTGTTTAAATCATTTTTAAATCGGCTCATCACAGTCTCTGCAAGCTCTTCAACTACTGCATCCCTGTTTTGCTCTGTAATATAAATGATCTGAATACCATCTCTTTTTTTAAGAGCCTCTATAAAACCTGTACCCTTTTCCGCTATCGTAGCAATCAATAATCTATCAGTAGAAAGAAGTTTTTCTATAAGCTCCATGAACCTCTTTGAGTAACACTCCATTTTTCCTATCTCATCTATAAGAACGACTGCTGAAGCAAGGATTTCACCCTCACTTTCAGAAAGGAATTTCTCAAAAGCCTCTATATCCACACCATACTTTCCCACCCTATAAGGACTCTTTATATCTACACCAGCCAGAATGCCTGCCATTGAACCATCAACTCTCTTTATCACAAAGCCCTTTCTGATACCCCTTTCCCTTATCTCCTCTGTGTAAAAACCAGAAGGCTTAAGATCCCTAAACTTCAGTGAAAGTCTCCTTAAGATGGTTGTCTTTCCAATACCAGGTCTTCCAGTGATAAGGAGTTTCATGGCTAAGATTATTTTAGCCAATTAAATGGTCATTTTCATCCTCGCAGATGAAGATTGCATAACATGGAAAGGTCTAATAAAATTCATGTAACTAAAAATTGGTTAAAGTAGATACTTAATGAACTTTCTGCTATAATTTTTTGGTTTTCAAAAATTTTTTAACATGAACCTTATTATAGCTATCTGACGATGAGAAGATATAATGAGATATTTTTTTTAATAATTATTATCTTCCTTGCAGGCTCATCAGAGCTTTCAGGTGATATTTACCGTTCACCATGCAATATAAAATATCCCAGTGATTCAAGAATCGCCTGGTACTGTTACATGATAAAAAAGGGTGAAACCCTCGAAGGTCTCTTCGGAGATAGATGGATAGATGTAGCGAGATTTAACAGGATAGACAGACGCCATGTATATACTGGAGTGTCGATCAAGGTACCCTATAATCTGGATGAGATAAAGAATTTCTCTCCTATGCCAGAATACTATGAACCTGCAAAGGATGAACCGAAGTTCATTCTCATTGACCTCTCAGAGCAATTCCTGGGTGCCTATGAATACGGAAGGATTGTATTCTCAGCTCCTGCGATAACAGGCGAGAAGGATAATGAAACACCAAAGGGAGACTTCAGGATTGATGCCTATAACAGCCGCCATAGATCATCCCTTTATGTAATAGAAAATACAAATATACCCTATCCAATGCATTATGGTTTAAGATTTTATGTAAGCAAAAATGGTGTGGGCTACTGGATACATGGTAGAGACATGCCAGGTTATCCTGCTTCTCATGGATGTGTTGGGCTATACGATGAAGAGATGCAAAAAAGATATTATAAATATCCGAAAGATCCTGTTTTGCAGGATGCAAAAAGGCTTTTTGAATGGGTTATCTCTCCCATTGAGGATGATGGAAAATTTCATTTTCTCAAAGAGGGACCGAGAGTAAGAATTACGGGCAAGACACCATAGTATTTAAATGAAAGTGCACCGTAAAATAATATATTTCCATAAAATTTGGAGGTCAGATATAACAAGAAGGACCTTTCTGAAGGCTGCAGCTGCATCATTTTTTTTAGGTAAGTTTAAACTTGCATATTCTAATACAGAGGATAGAATTCTCCATCTTTATAATATTCATTCAGGTGAGTATGCCTTAATAAGATATTTTAAGGATGGAAAATATGATCAAGCTGCTCTGAGGGATATATATTATTTACTCCGCTGTCCCTATACTGAAGAAATAAAAGAGATAGACTTAAAGGTTATAGACCTCTTATGCAGTATAAAGGATTCTTTTAGCAGAAATGAGAAGATTCACATTATATCAGGTTACAGATCTAAGGTTTATAACGATTATCTCATAAATGCTGGAAGAAATGTCTCAAAGAATAGTCTTCATTTATATGGCAAGGCAATAGATTTTTACCTGCCCTCTTTCAGTATAAGAAAGCTCTATGAAAGGGCTAAATCCTTCAAGGCAGGAGGAGTTGGAAAGTATAAGGATTTTATCCACATTGATGTGGGAAGGTTAAGATACTGGTAAGGAAATTTATTAAGGAGGTTTTGATGCCAGAGTTTGAACTGAAGATTGAGGGTATGAGCTGCCAGCACTGTGTAATGAGGGTGAAAAAGGCTCTCGAGTCTGTTAAGGGTGTAAAATCTTTAATGGTAGAGATTGGAAGGGCAAGGGTAGATTGTGACTGTGGTAAAGAAGACCTGATAGCTGCAATTACAAAAGCAGGATATTCTGTGAAAGAGGATAGTAATCAGTAATTATTTCTTTTAGGGTCTCATTTATGACCTGATAATAGCGCCGGTCCTTTTTATAAGGAGTTCAATAATCTCCTTGTGTAGCTGCTCAATCTCTTCTTCTGTAAGGGTCCTGTCCTTTGACCTGTAGCGAATTCTTAGGCCAATACTCTTTTTACCTTCAGGAATATTTCCACCTCTGAAATAATCAAAGATAGTAACAGACTCGATGAGCTCTGATGGATAGGCCATGATTGCATCTCTGAGCGACTGAGCGGTTATATCGCTTTCTACAATCATAGCCACATCCCTCTCAATATAGGGATAGACCGGAATGGGTTTAAATAGAGGTGTACTGCCTCTGTGGATGAAAAGTGAATCGAGGTCTATCTCAAGTACAGCTACAGGTGATTCTGTCTTTAAATCTAGATGATCGACTATCTTCGGAGAAAGTACGCCAAGAAAGCCTATCTTTTTTTCTTTTATGAATATATCTGCTGACTGGCCTGGATGGAGAAAGGGCTCATCAGATGGTTCTAATTTAAGAACAAGATCCTGAATTCATTAAATAGACCGTCTATTATCTCCCTGATGATGTAATAGGGATTGATAGATTCCTTCCACAGAAGGGGTCTCGGACTCTTCCAGTAGATAGCTCCCAGGTGGAGTCTTTCATCTGGAAGGGAATTATCTTTTCTGAAGAATACCCTTGCTATCTCAAAAAGCGAGACCTCCTTTATTCCATATCTTATATTTGTCCTGAGATTTTTAAGAAGGGAAAGTGTTAAGTTCGTCCTTAAAAAGGATTCTTCCTTTCTGAGGGGGTTCCTGAGTTCAACAGCACGGAATCTATAATCTTCTTCAGGAAGTGAAAGTTTTTTGAATTCTTCAAGATCCATAAAGCTGAGATTTATTGCCTCTGAAAATCCCCTTGCCCGCAGGGCTGTCCTTATGAGGTCTGTATCATGAAGCTTTTTATTCACTGAAAAGCTTATTTTTACCTCTGGAAGGATAGAAGGTATTTTTTCGTATCCTCTTATCCTCGCTATTTCCTCTATAAGGTCAATCTCTTTATTTATATCAGGTCTTCTTGAAAGACTTTTTACAATAAAGTCCTTACCATCAGTTCTTGTCTCAAAACCCAGTAGTTCAAAAATTTTCCTTATCTCTTCAGCGGGTATATCTTCACCAATTATGGATTTTATCCTTTCTGCCCGTACTCTTATGTCAACAGGTCTGAATCTATTAGGATACTCATCAATACTCTGTATGAGTTCACCACCAGCAAGCTCAAGGATTAATTCCACTGCCTTATCTGCGCAGAAAAGAAGTCCCTCTATATCAGTACCCCTTTCAAATCTATAGGATGACTCGGTCCTGAGTCCGAGCCTCTTTGAGCTTTTTCTTATAGAGTAAGGTGAGAAATAGGCTGCCTCAAGCAATATATTCCTTGTATCATGCCTTACCTCTGTTTCCTGACCACCCATGATACCAGCAATTGCAACTGGTCTTTCACCATCCCAGATAAGTAATGTGTCATCTGGAACTTCTCTTTCTATTCCATCAAGGGTCTTTATCTTATCTTTTTTGCCTGAAAGAGCGACTCTTATGAGATTTCCCCTTAAAGTATCAAGGTCAAAGGCATGGAGGGGATGACCGTAGGCAAGGAGTATATAATTGGTAATGTCAACTATATTGTTTATAGACCTCAGGCCGCATTGCTCAAGCCTTCTTTTCAACCAATCAGGTGATTCGCTGACCCTTACATTCTTTATTATCCTTGCTGTATATCTGAGGCAGAGGACCGGATCATCTATGATTATTCTGAAAGGACCTTCAGATACTGAAGCCAAAGGCCTTTTTAATCTGGGCTCTATAAATTTCTTTCTGAAGGCAATTGATACTTCTCTTGATATTCCTGCTACAGATAGGCAGTCTGCTCTGTTTGGTGTAATACTTATATCAAAGATAATATCTCCAGCATTCTCTTCAATGGATTCAACTTCAAGACCGAGCATGGTAAGCCTTGAGGCAATCTCACCGGCTGATGACTCAAAAGAAACAAATTCTTTTATCCAGCTTAGGGGTACCCTCATCAGAACTGTTCCAGGAACATGAGATTATTCTCATAGAAAAGTCTTATATCGTCTATCCTGTAACGAAGCATTGCAATCCTCTCTACTCCGAGGCCAAAGGCAAACCCGGTATATTTCTCTGTGTCATAACCAACAGCCCTGAATACCTCTGGATGGACCATTCCTGCTCCGAGGATCTCGAGCCATCCAGAGTTTTTACAGATCCTGCAGCCCTGCTGGCTGCAGAAGAGGCATCCTATATCAACCTCTGCAGAGGGCTCTGTAAAGGGAAAATAACTCGGCCTGAATCTGATAGGTGTTTGGGGACCGAAGAGCTCTCTGAGAAATAATTCAAGTACTGCCTTTAGATTTGCCATAGAAACATCTTCACCAACCATAAGACCTTCAACCTGATGAAACATGGGGCTGTGGGTAACATCAGCATCACAGCGATAGACCTTTCCAGGAGCAATCATCCTGAGAGGTGGTTTTTTCTTTTCCATTACCCTTATCTGTACAGGTGAGGTGTGAGTTCTTAAAAGTATCTCATCTGTAATATAAAAGGTATCCTGCATATCTCTTGCAGGATGGTCTTTTGGGATATTAAGTGCCTCAAAATTATAATAATCAAGCTCAACCTCTGGTCCTTCTTCCACAGAAAAGCCCATTGATGAGAATATATCTATAATCTCTCTTAAAGTCTTCGTCAGGGGATGTTCTGCTCCAAATCTCTGTATCCTTCCTGGAATGGTTATGTCTATCTTTTCTGATGTGATTTTTTTAAAATATTCAGCCTCGGCAAGTTCTTTTTCTTTTTCAGAAAGCCTTCTTTCAATATATTCTTTAAGCTCATTGAGGATCTTGCCTCGAAGTGGCCTTTCCTCTTTTGGAAGGGCCTGGAGTGCCTTTATTGCCTCAGCAATAATGCCCTTTTTGCCGAGATAACGGGCTTTTAATGCTGAAAGGCCCTCTCTTTGTGAAAGGGCCTTCAATTCCTGTTCAAACTCTTCCTTCAGAATCTCAGGATTTTCCATAGGTTAATAAGCTAAAAGGAGAGCAAATATCTCAGGCGCTGAGTGCTGATTTTGCTGTATCAACTATCTTCTGGAAGGCCTTTGGATCGTTTAATGCCATATCTGCAAGTACCTTTCTATTCAGCTCAATTTTTGCCTTTCTGAGTCCTTCCATGAGTTTCCCATAGGTGATACCGAGGGCCCTTGCTGCAGCATTTATCCTCACTATCCAGAGGGCACGAATCTCACGCTTCTTTGCCCTTCTGTCTCGGTAGGCATACTGAAGTGCCTTCTCAACAGCTCCTGCTGCTACCTTATAGGAACGACTCCTGGCACCGTAATAACCCTTTGCAAGTTCAAGGATCTTTTTATGTCTTCTTCTCGTCTTGAAACCACCCTTTGCCCTTGGCATATCTGTTCCTCCTTAAAAAGAATAGGGTAAAAGTCTCTTGATGTTCTTGTAGTCGCTCTCTGAAACAAGAGCAGATTCTTTGAGTCTTCTTGTTCTTCTTGAAGATTTACCTGTAAGGAGATGGCTTTTGTTAGCCTTTCTCCTCATTATCTTACCTGTTCCTGTGACCTTGAATCTCTTTTTTGCACCACTGTGAGTCTTAAGTTTGGGCATTCTGACCTCCTTTATGTCTTCTTTTTCTTCTTTATCTGTCTGATCTCTGTGCTTTCTCTGTGTGAGATTACTTCTGTCTTTAGCTCAGAAAGCTCTTTTTTAAAACCAGCCACCTCATTGTCTAATTTGCTTAATCCTGTCTTGATTTCTACCACATCTACTTCAACCTTATTTAACCTGACCTTTATTTCACCAACCTCTACCTCTACTGTATTTAACCTGTTTTTAACCTCTGATACCTCTTTCTCAACCTTATTCAAGCCATTACTAAATTCTGACCTGAGTCTTTCCTCTGTCTCCTTCAATCCTGACTTGAATTCTGACCTTAATTCCCTCTTGGTCTCTTCATTAGTAGTCCTGATCAAGCGTTTTATATCTTCCTGTGCATCTATTACAAAGTTCAGTTTGTGCTGAAAATCCTCGGCAAGAATACCGAGATATCTTTTCAGCTCTTCTTTGAACTCTTCAGCATCCGCTTTAGTAAAATAATCACTCATCCTATTTTCCCGGTGCAATAACCATTGTTATGTTGCTGCCTTCAAGGGTTGCCTTTTTTTCCACTGTATATTTACCCTCGATCATCTGAAGAAGTTTTTCAAAGACCTTCATCCCGAGATCCGGCCTTGTTGCCTCTCTTCCTCTGAGCATCATGGTTATCTTTGCCTTGTTACCATCATCGAGGAATCTTCTTATACTCTTTGCCTTAAGCTGTAAATCGTGATCATCTATCCTGGGTCTCAGTTTTATCTCCTTTACTTCTATCGTCTTTTTCTGGTGAGACTTCTTCTGCATCTGGTATCTGTACTTGCCATAATCCATTATTCTGCATACAGGTGGATTGGCATTGGGAGCTACCTCTACAAGGTCAAGGCCTCTTTCCCTCGCAATGGCAAGTGCCTCCTTAATAGGCACAATCCCAAGCTGGCTTCCGTCAACATCAATGAGCCTGACCTCACTCCTTCTTATAGCCTCATTTACTCTGATATCCTTTTCTATGAAAGTCACCTCCTTGCTTTAATCTCCTCTTTAAGGTAAGAGATAAACTCCTCTGCCTCAAAGGGTCCAATATTTTCGCCGCTTCTCTTTCTTACAGTGTATCTCTTTTCTGAAACCTCTTTATCACCTATTATAACCATATAGGGCACTTTCTTTAAAGTGCATTCTCTTATCTTGTGACCTATCTTTTCATTCTCTGATCTGAGCTCCGCACGGATATTATTTTTACGGAGTAATTTATAAAATTCTCTTGCAAAGTCATTATGCCTTTCAGCAATGGTGAGAACAGCAACCTGAACAGGAGCAAGCCATAATGGAAAAGCACCAGCGTAATGCTCAATAAGTATACCAAAAAATCTCTCAATTGAACCCATTAAAGCCCTGTGAATCATTATCGGCCTGCGTTCCTTTCCATCACTTCCCCTGTAGGTAATATCAAATCTCTCAGGAATATTAAAATCAACCTGTATGGTGCTACACTGCCAGGGTCTATTTAAACTATCCTTTACCTTTATATCAATCTTTGGTCCGTAAAAGACTCCTTCACCAGGGTCAATGGAGTAATTCAGGCCTTTTATCTCGAGAGCCCTTTTGAGGGCATTGGTTGCCCTCTCCCAGTTTTCAGGTGTTCCTACATACTTTTCCGGCCTTGTGGAAAGATAGACATCATAATCATTAAAACCAAAGGTTCTTAAAATATAAAGTGTAAAATCAAGGACATGAAGAACCTCTTCTTCTATCTGATCCTCTCTGCAGAATATATGGGCATCATCCTGGGTGAAGCCCCTTACTCTAAGAAGACCGTGAAGTACACCGGATCTCTCATATCTATATACTGTGCCAAGCTCAGCAAATCTAAGCGGCAAATCCCTGTAACTTCTGAGCTGACTTTTATATACAGTAATATGAAAGGGACAGTTCATCGGTTTTAATTCATAAAGTATGTTCTCAATCTCCATTGGCGAATACATGTTCTCTCTGTAGAAATCCAGATGGCCGCTCCTCTTCCAGAGTTCAAGCCTTGCAATATGAGGTGTATAAAGAAGCCTGTAATCAGCCTTCAGATGTTCATCCCTCCAGAAATCTTCTATAATCTTCCTTACGATTGCACCATTGGGATGCCAGAGAACCAGACCAGGACCGACCTCTTCGTTGATACTGAAAAGGTCCAGCTCCTTGCCAAGTTTTCTGTGGTCCCTCTTTTTGACCTCCTCAAGAAAATCAAGATAATCCTTTAGCTCTTTTTCTGTAAAAAAGGCTGTGCCATAGATTCTCTGGAGCATCTTATTCTTTTCATCGCCCTTCCAGTAGGCACCAGCAATACTTAACAATTTATAGGCCCTAACATCACCTGTCCGAGAAACATGGGGACCTCTACAGAGATCTATAAAATCTCCTTCCTCATAGATAGATACCTCTTCATCGGGGATCTCTTTTATGAGTTCAATCTTGTAAGGCTCTTGAAGTTCTTCAAAAATCTTCAGGGCCTCATCCCTGCTAAGAATCTTTTTTACAAAGGGTTTATCCTCCTTTATTATTTTTTCCATTTCATCTTCTATCTTTTCAAGGTCTTCCGGGCTGAGGGGTTTATCTATATCAAAATCATAGTAAAATCCATTTTCTATGGCAGGTCCTATGGCAAGCTTTGCCTGAGGAAAAAGCCTCTTTACAGCATGGGCCATTATATGAGCAGCACTGTGTCTCAGGGTCTCCAGGTCAAGATTCTGGGAGACCTGTTTTTCTCCATAATTCACTGACATAAATCCTTATTGCCTTTCAAAATATCCAGGGATATAATCTCCGGAAGTTTCTTAATTGCCCTTTCAATGGCATCATTAATTATATCAAGCTCCTGAGCAGTGAATCTCTGGAGGACATATTCTTCCGGAGGAAATTCCCTGCTCCTTCCAATGCCTATCTTTAGTCTTGTAAAATTCTCTCCGATTGCCTCTATAATTGACTGCACACCCCTGTGACCTCCCGATGAACCCTTCCTCCTGATCCTTACCTTTCCAGTAACCATGTCAAGGTCATCATGAACCACGACAACCCTCTCTGGAGGAATATTAAATTCTCTACAGATCTTTAGGACTGCCTCACCACTTCTGTTCATATATGTCATCGGTTTTAGAAGCAATATATCGGAGCCATTAAAAATAGCCTTTTCCATCATATAAAG
Source organism: Thermodesulfovibrionales bacterium (assembly GCA_026417875.1). Lineage (NCBI taxonomy): Bacteria > Pseudomonadati > Nitrospirota > Thermodesulfovibrionia > Thermodesulfovibrionales > Thermodesulfovibrionales bacterium. The sequence goes on from JAOACK010000004.1 coordinate 47,590, forward strand.
TCCGAAGTCTCTGAGCCTTATACCGAGAATTTCAGAGAGCCTGTCGATAAAAATAAAACCTACATTATGTCTTGTAAATTCATATTTTTTACCTGGATTTCCTAGACCAGTGATGAGCCACAATTATTTCTTTCCCTCTTCTTTCTCCTCTGCCTCTTCCTTCTTTCCTTTCTTTATGACCTCTGGTTCAGTAATTTCAGGAGCTGCTGGTGCTGCTTCTTCCACAGCAGGTGCAGTAACTGTAACTATAACCTCTTCAGGATCTGTAAGTATCTTTATGCCCTCTTCTAATTTTAGATCAGATACATGAATTGATTGACCAACTCCAAGACCTGAGACATCAACCTCAATGTGACCGGGTATCCTGTCCGGGAGAGCCTCTATCTCAAGTTCCCTTAGAGTATGCTGAAGAATTCCGCCCTGGTCTTTAACACCCTTTGGCACACCTTTTGTTATCACCTTTACAGTTAGTCTTACTGTCTCTGTCAGTAGGACTTCCTGAAAATCTGTGTGAAGCAGTTCACCAGTAATCGGGTCAAGCTGATAGTCTTTAATTATAGCGAGTCTGTTACCCTCTGGAAACTGAAGATTCACAAGGACATTCTCGCCCTTTGTCTGTCTGATAATCTTTATGAATTCCGCCTTTGGAATCCTTATTGGTTCTGAGGTGCCAGCCCTGTATATAACCGCTGGTAATTCACCTTTTCTTCTTAAGGAGCGGGCAACACCCTTTCCTGTAGCCTCTCTTCTGTATGCATTTACAGAAACCCTTTCCATCTCACTCCTCCTAAAAATTTTTTTATTTATTCTACAAACAATAAAGAGACATTTTCAGATAAAAAGTGAACTTATTGATGTCTCTTCATGAATCCTCTTTATTGCTTCTGCAAGAAGCGGTCCTATACTGAGGACCTTCAATTTTTTGCAGGCCTCCTGCTTGCTGTCAAGGGGAATGGTATTGGTTACTATAACTTCCTTTATCGGCGAGGAATTCAATCTTTCCACAGCCTTTCCTGATAGGACAGCATGGGTGCATGCTGCATTCACTGATCTGGCACCATGCTCTATAAGTGCCTGGGCAGCGAGGGTCGTTGTCCCACCAGTATCAATAATATCATCAAGGATTAAGGTATCCTTGTCCCTCACATCTCCGATTACGTGCATCACCTGGGAGATATTTGCCTTTTCCCTTCTTTTGTCAATTATTGCAAGAGAAGAACCAAGTTTCCTTGCAAATGTCCTTGCCCTTTCCACACCGCCTGCATCAGGTGATACAATTACAAGCTTTTCGCTATCATAATTCGCCTTTATATAATCAAGTAATACAGGCATCGCATAGAGATGGTCAACGGGAATGTCAAAAAAGCCCTGTATCTGTCCTGCATGGAGATCCATTGTAAGAACCCTGTTTGCACCTGCAACTGTTATGAGGTCAGCAACAAGCCTCGAAGAAATGGGAACCCTTGGCTGAACCTTTCGGTCCTGTCTTGCATATCCATAATATGGTATAACTGCAGTTATACGTCTTGCTGAAGCCCTTCTTAAGGCATCCATTATAAGCAGTAGTTCCATAATATTATGGTTAACAGGAGCACAGGTTGGCTGAATTACAAAGACATCTGTACCGCGAACATTTTCATTAATCTGTACCATTATCTCTCCATCACTGAATGTGGTTACAGTGGCATCACAAAGGGGTGTTCCCAGATAGGAGGCAACCTCCTCCGCAAGTTTTCTGTGTGCGTTCCCTGTTATAAGTTTTATTCCCTCGGGCATAATTTTCCTTTAACCAATCTCAATCTATTGATTCTTTAATTACTGGGGCGGGAGGATTCGAACCTCCAGATGGGAGATCCAAAGTCTCCTGGCTTGCCCGTTTGCCTACGCCCCAATATAAAGATGCGCAATATTACAGCAAGCCCTGAATGAAAAATTATAACATAATCATAAAAGTCTTAACAATAAAAAGGCAGTCTACCGCTCCGGGCAACTGCCTTTTATACAACCCTTTATAAACAATTATTGTTTTGGTGGAATCTCTACAAAACTTCCACCGAAGTATGTGTAAATAAGTTTTCCTTCATCAATGAGCTCTCTCAGAGCTTCTTTTACCTCCTGCCTTGATACACCGGTCTCTTCGGATATCTTCTTCTCTATATCAGACTGTTTGAGTTTCTTTTTGCCCATGGACTGCTCTACAAGGCTGTAAACCTTCTGCTTTAATTCTGCCTTATCCATCCAGCTCCTCCTTTCTAATAATTAATCAGGTCAGGGCCTGTAAGCCCTGACCTTATATTTTACCACTTAAATGTTGCTGCTGTTCTGAATGTCTCCCTTGCTATTAAGAAGTCGTCAATATGCTGATAGGTGAATGGCAGACCGGTGATCTTAAAGAACTTTTCCCATCCTATTCTCTCTATCCACTCACCTACCCTCTCATGCTTCATTGCACCCTTTTCATAGGCATTGAGTATCTTTTTAACTGCATCTACTACCTCTGGCCATCTTGGTGGATTATTCTTTATGAAAGGAACAACAAGCTTGGAGAACTTTGGTGGAGTTCTGAGGTTTCCAACCTTTCCACCGGCAACTATAGCCACGCCGTCAAACTCAGGGTCATGAATCTCCATAGGAGGGCATACTGTATAGCAGTTACCGCAGTACATACATTTGTCTTCCTTAATCTTAACACTCTTTTTTGCTGGATCGGGGCTAATTGCACCAGTAGGGCAGGCAGCAATTGTGGAAGGAATCTCACACATATTAGGCACCTTCTCATGGTCGATAACAGGAAGTTTTCTGTGGACAGCCACAACTGCTATGTCAGAGCAGTGAACCGCACCGCACATATTAACGCAGCAGGGAACTGCAAGCCTTACCTTGTTTGGAAGCTCCTTGGTTGTGAAGTACTCCGCCAATTCATCCATCAGGACCTTCACAAGACCAGAGGCATCAGAGGCAGCAGAATGGCAGTGTATCCAGCCCTGAGTGTGAACTACATTTGATACCCTTGGACCTATACCTCCCATCATATAGCCCTTCTTCTTGAGCTCATCCTTAAGAGGATTAAGATTCTTCTCATCAGATACAAGGAACTCTATATTATTTCTTGATGTAAACCTGAGATAACCTCCGCAGTATTTCTGGGCTATATCAGCAATCTCCCTTAGTGTATCTGTGCTAAGAAGCCTTGGTGACGCAACCCTCACGGACCATATCTTGTCTCCACTGTTTGCCACATGAACCATTACTCCTGGTTCAAGAACCTCGTGGTACTTCCAGTTACCATAATTCTTCTGTATAACAGGTGGTAAGAAATCCTTATAATGAGGTGGTCCTATATCTGTTCTTCTCTGTGGTAAAGCCATGTTATCCTCCTTTATTTGAAATTTTTAAAGTTTTGAATTCGGAACAAGCTCTTCTTCCTTCCAGAAATAGAAAGGATCCCTCCTGGGCTCTTTGACCATTCGAGGATCCGGTTCAAGTCCTACATATTCAAGATATTCCCTCATGCCACGCCTTATAATGAGCTCACCTATCCTCTCTCTGTTCTTTCCATATTCATCCCAGTATTCAAGGCTCTTTCTGATAAAGTCCTTGAGAGGATCATAGGGTGGCTCAAGCTTCATGAACGGTATTATTACCCATGAAAGTGTTGCTCCAATTACGAAGGGTGCTTTACTACCAAGAAGGATGGTTGCACCCCTTTCACCTGTTGGCCTGAGAGCCTTTGTCATCTTTGAAATACAGTGCATGCATCTTGAACAATCCTCATCATTTATCTTGAGGTTCTTTCCATCGTAACTCATGCACTTTGTAGGACATCTGTCAACTATCTCCTGCTGGATATTCATACCATTCTTTGCATACCACTGCACTGCATCCTGGTCAATCTCTATTTTTCCCTTCCATGTTCCTATTATCGAGAGATCTGCTCTTGCAATGGATGCTATGCAGTCAACAGCACATCCAGCTGTCTTTATCTTGAATTTATAAGGGAAGGCAGGTCTGTGAAGCTCATCCTGGAATTCCTGTGTGAGGCTGTAGGTTATATCAAGGGTATTGATATTAGACCATTCACATCTTGCAGGACCAATACAGCAGCTCGGTGTTCTCATTGCTGAACCAGAGCCTCCCAGGTCCCAGCCACGGGAAGAAAATTCAGCAAATACAGGTTCAAGATTTTCTGTGTTTGTTCCAAGAAGGATTATGTCTCCGGTGGAACCATGGAAATTAGTAAGGCCACTTCCATATTTATCCCATATATCACACATCATCTTGATTGCCTCTGATGTGTAAAAGAAGCCTGCTATGGAATTAATTCTCACCGTATGGAAATTAGCAACATTTGGAAACTGATCGGGAAGAGATGAATATCGACCTATAACTCCAGAACCATACCCCCTTACACCAACTATTCCACCATGCTTCCAGTAACCACGTTTATCCCTGTAGGACTTCTCAAGCTGGGCAAGCTCATCTCTTGCCATTGCATTCTTCTTTGCTGCCTTTTTGATCTCTGTTACAAAACTTGGCCATGGACCCTTTTCAAGCTCATCAAGCAAGGGTGTTTTTGGCAGTTCACTCATAACACTCCTCCTTTTTTTATTTTTAAGCTGGCTAAGGCTCAGCCGAAGATTTTTTTGAAAACATACAAAGCTACTATATATGAAAGGTTCTGGTCAAATTAAAAAATTTAATCAATAAATCATTTTTCTTTATTATCTAAATCTATAATCACTGCATCTTCATCACATTCAGGAAATTTGGGACATCTAAGACAGTCTCCCCATATTTTCTGGGGCAGTTCTGTTTTCTGGACTAATCTGAAACCGCTCTTAATAAAAAAATCAGGATGGTAAGTCAGCGCAAAAACTCTTTTAATTTTAAGCCCTTTTGCCTCTTCAAGACACTTCTTTAAAAGCCTTCTTCCAATACCTTTTTTCTGATAATCCCTTTTAACAGCGAGTGACCTTATCTCTGCAAGATCCTCCCAAAGGATATGGAGGGCGCAGAGACCTACAATCTCTCCTTTATTTTCACAGATATAAAAATCTCTTATGTTTTCGTATAGCTCATTCAGCGAGCGGGGAAGCATCTCCTCTTTTTTTGCAAATTCATTAATAATCTTCTGCATCTCTCTCACATCACTTATTGATGGTTTTCTTATTCTCAATGTATTCTATACCTCTCATGATAAGTGTTTTATTTATTTCAACGAGTTTTATCCTTGAAAGAGGTATTGTCTCTTCTAGTGCTTTGAAGATGTCTTCTATTTTAAGTATGCCTGTTACAGCTATGAAGGCTCCGAGCATTACCATGTTTGCACCCCTTGGGTTTCCCTCCCTAGCGGCTATTTCGGTTGCTGGCACAGGAAATCCAGAATTTGCAGTTCCAGCTATTACATCGCTATTAATGACTGAAGAATCATAAAAAAGGAGACCGTCTTTCTTTAATCTCTGAAAAAATTTTTTCAGGGATGCTTCATTAAAAACTATAAGTATATCTATCTCGTTCACAACTGGAGAACCTATAAGCTCATCAGATATAACAACGGTACAATTTGCTGTGCCACCTCTCATCTCAGCGCCATAGGATGGAAACCAGGTTACCTCTTTTTCTGAAAGCATCGCCGCATGGGCAATGGTCTTTCCAAGAAAAAGTATTCCCTGACCTCCAAAACCAGCTATTATGATTCCCTTTTCTTTCATAACTTCTCTCACAATCTTAATGTCTTGAGGACCTTCTCAATCTTGGTCCTGTGGTCCTCTATTATATCCTGAGGAGTACCTCAGGAAGCTGATTTGCTGTAAGGCCATCAACCATTTTTAAGAAATTGGTCTTTGAAAGGTTATCAAAGAAAGCATTAATCTCCCTGAATACCGGTTTTATTGCATTAGTCACACTTTCAAGTATCTCCTCATTATTAACCTTTCTACCCAGAGTCTCTTTTACCTTGCAAAAGTTTATTTCTGGGCCAAACATTTGATTATAATGTCTCTTGATTTAATGGTTGCAAGGCCTTTGAAGTCATCTTCACTAACAGACCGTCTCCTTTGTCTTTTCATTACTACCTCTAAAATTTTACTGTTTTAGTATACCGGTTTTAAAATAGTTCTTCATGTTTTCCTTGAGCCATTTTCTGGCATCACCAGGGCTCATTCCCCAGTCTGTCGGACAGGGAGAAAGGATCTCAACAAAGCTGAATCCTTTATTCTCCATCTGATTGATAAAAGCAGTAAGGATATACTGCCTTGTCTTTTTAATATCTCCTACTGAATCAAGGCTTCCCCTTGCAACAAAGGTTGTTCCTTCAAGTATTGAAAGCATCTCTGCCACTTTTATAGGAGAACCATGCCTGAGTCTATCCCTTCCTTCAGGTGTTGTCGATGTTTTCTGGCCTATAAGTGTAGTCGGCGCCATCTGACCTCCTGTCATTCCATAGGTAGCATTATTAATAAAAATAACAGTGATATTCTCTCCCCTTGCAGCTGCATGTATGATCTCAGCCATACCTATGGAGGCAAGGTCGCCATCTCCCTGATAAGAGAATACAATTCTATCAGGCATTACCCTCTTAAGACCGGTTGCAACAGCTGGTGGTCTTCCGTGAGCTGCCTCTACAATATCAAAATCAAAATAACCATAGGCAAAGACAGCACATCCAACAGGTGCTATGCCAATTACCCTTTCCTTTATTCCGAGAGTGTCTATGCACTCAGCAACAAGTCTGTGGCTTATACTGTGCCCGCAGCCCGGACAGTACCTGAAAGGAACATCCTTTAGACAAGACGGTCTTGAAAAGACCTGTTTCATTCAGAACCTCCTTTTTCAATCTTTCTCAGCTCATCAGCTTCAAAGATAGCCGGCTCTTTATGGTAAAGTATCATTTTATTTTTACCAAGTGACTTTGCCTCATACATAGCCTTATCAGCAGCACTCAGAAGCCTGTCAGCATCAGTAAAATCATCAGGGCATGTGGTAATTCCACCACTTATTGTAACAGGACATATAACCTCCGCACCTTTATCAGACCTGCATTCAACCACTGTTTTTGAGATCTCCTCTCTAATCCTGTTTGCTATTGCACCCGCCTCTTCCTTTCCTGTATTTGGAAGCAAGAGAATGAACTCCTCTCCTCCATAACGGGCTATTATATCAACCTTTCTTAATGTCCTTTTGAGGATATCTGCAAGGACCTGAAGAACCCTGTCACCCGCCAGGTGACCATACTCATCGTTCACCCTCTTAAAGTCATCTATATCTATTAGCACAAGAGAAAAATTAGCCCCATACCTCTTTACCCGCTCTATTTCCTTTTCGAGGGCTCCATAGAAGTATCTGCGGTTGAAGAGACCTGTAAGACTATCTGTAATGGAAAGCCTTTCTAGTTCCTTAAAAAGCCTTATCTTATCAAAAACAAGAGCGACATTGTTCCCGATAAGTGATATTATAGAGGCAAGCTCAAGGTCAAAGACCCGTTCCTTCCTGTTGCCAAGAAGGAGATAGCCAAGCACAGTACCGCTGCTAACAAGAGGCACGATCACAAAAAACAAAATACCTTCTCTCATGAGAATTTCATTACTTCCGATCTCCTCTCTGTCAAAGACCCTCATGGGAGACTCTGAAGAGGTTATTAGTTTCTGAAAATCTCCCTGAATAGACCTCTGAAAGGCAAGTGAAAAACCCCTCTGCGCCCTGACTGCAAGACCTCCTCTTTCCTCTGCTGGTGTCAGAACAGCTCCCACCCCGAAATCTCCCACGAGCATACATTTTTCAAGTATATTACCATATAGCTCTTCTGTTTCAGAGGATGAGATAAATATATTGGATATGGAATTAGCGATCATCAGTTCCTTGTTCTTTCTAAGGAGTTCTTTTTCCGCATTTATAAATCTTGTTACATCAATAAGATATATAAAATGGGTCCTTTCACCGTAGAATTCCTGACTTCTATTCAAATCAATCTTCACTTCAAATACCGAATCTCCCTGATAGACATAAAGATTTCTTGGCCTGTGTTCATGAATCAAAGCTTCTGTTAAATCAAGTCTTATATCTCTGAACAGCCCTATATCCCTAACATCAAGACCTACTGAAACCTTTGCTGCACCTGACAGAAGCATAAAAGCCCTGTTAAAATCAATAATGGTAAAGTCATGTCTTACTACAACAAGAGGGATACTTACAAGGTCAAGAAAGTGATTAACAGCTCTACTCATTATAAACCCTCGTCTCTCATTAAATCAGTCTCATATTTTATTATACCCTCTAAGATACCAAAATCACTAACCACAATGCTCTCTTGAGAAAATAGCTTCATAATCTCCATAACTGTGATAAGGCCTGCAAGGATTATATCCTCCCTGCCCTTTTCCATGCCCCTGATCTCGCTCATCTCTTTTAATGTTAAGGTAGAAAGCCTGTCAAATATTGCTTTCAGATTTGGAAAGAATAATCTGTGACCGTGAATTCTTTCTGGAATATAAGTATCAAGAGAAAGATCAATACTGGCAAGGGTTGTAACTGTTCCGCCTGTACCTATAAGTGCCTCAGGCTTGAGCCCTGAGGCTAACGATTGAAGTGCAGAGAAGATATTTTTAATATCAGAACTTATTCTGTAAATAATTTCCTTTGACGGAGGGAAATTCCTTATGTGCCTTGAAAGCTTAAGGACACCAGCAGGAACGGAGTGCAGCTCTGTAAAACCATTTCCACTTATGACAAATTCTGTGCTTCCTCCTCCAATGTCAAAGGCAATGAATTCCTTAGGGAGCTCAAGACCGAGCCTGATACCTTCTATTGTAAGGAATGCCTCTTCCTCAGGTGTGATAACCCTGATATCAATACCTGTTTCATTTTTTACTCTTTCAATAAAGTATTTGGAATTTTCTGCCTCTCTTAAGGCAGAAGTACCAACAGCAGCTATCCTCCTCACATTAAATTCCTCTGCCTTTTTTCTGAAATTCCTGAAACAATCAAGGCTATCCTCTATTCTCTGCTCATTTAATCTACCGCTGTTCGTGATTGATTCACCAAGCCTTGTAATCCTTCTGTCTGAATAAAGCCTCTGCAAAGTCTTTCCTTTTAAAAAACCTATAAGAAGTCTTATGGTATTAGAACCCGTATCTATAGAGGCTATCAGGGGAGAGCTTTGTGAGGGTCTTTGTTCTTCTTTCTTTAAGCTCAATGTATCCTTCCTTTAAACCCTTTTCACCTATTATAACCTGATAGGGTATGCCTATTAGATCGGCATCCTTAAATTTAACGCCTGGTCTCTGATCCCTGTCATCAAGAAGGACATCAAGTCCTCTTTCTCTTAAGGCATTATAAATCTTTACTGCCAGGTCCATAACCTCACTGCCTGTGCTTAATGGAATGATTTCAATATCAAATGGTGCAATGCTTTTTGGCCATATTATGCCGTCAGCATCATGGTTCTGCTCTACAGCAGCAGCCATAATCCTGGCAGGACCGATTCCATAGCTCCCCATTATTATGGGCTTCTGCTGGCCAGAGCTATCAAGATAAAAAGCCTTGAGAGGGACTGAATATTTTGTGCCAAGCTTAAAGATATTACCTACCTCAATGGCCTTCTCCATCTTCAATCTTCCATTGCATTTAGGGCATCCTTCTCCCTCTCTCGCTACATGAAGCGGATACCACTCAGCCTCAAAGTGAATACCTGCCCTTAAACCCTTTACATGATAGTCCTTCTTATTTGCACCACTTACATAAAAGCCATCTTTAAGGACAGGATCGGCCAGAATCCTAAGCTTGTGACCATGAGGTCCTATGAAACCTGGCTCGGTTCCAATTTTTTCCAGGATCTCTTCTTTTAATGCCTGTCTGAATGGACCTATTATCTTCTGGAGCTTCTTTTCGTGAAGCTGCTGATCTCCCCTCAAAAGTACAAGGACCATCCCTTCAGAAGCCATCAATGCAAGTGTCTTTATAAAACCCTCCTTTTGTAAACCAAGAAACTTAGAGACCTCTTCAACTGTTTTTAGACCAGGTGTGTAAACCTCTTCCAGATTTGACTCTTCTGAATCATAGTGAGCAGGAACAGAATCAGCAACCTCTACATTTGCTGCATATCCACATTTATCACAGAGCAAAATCTCATCCTCACCTGCAGACGAGGGCGCCATGAATTCATGAGACTGACCACCACCCATCATTCCAGGGTCTGATTCAACTTCATAGAATTTCAGGCCACACCTTTGAAATATCCTGTGATAGGCCTTTCTGTGTATCTCGTAACTTTGAGCAAGACCCTCTTCGTCAATATCAAAACTGTAGCTATCCTTCATAATGAACTCTCTTGTCCTGATAATTCCAGCCTTTGGTCTTGCCTCATCTCTTAGTTTTATCTGAATCTGGTACCATATCTGGGGAAGTTCCCTGTAAGACCTTATCTCTTTTGCAGCAAGCCATGCCATAACCTCTTCGTGAGTCATTCCAAGACACATATTCCTTCCACCCCTGTCCTTGAGCCTGAACATCTCATCCTTGATCTCAAACCATCTTCCAGTAGCCTCCCAGAGTTCAGAGGGATGAAGTACAGGGCAGGTTATCTCCTGAGCACCGATGGCATCCATCTCTTCCCTTAAGATCTTTATAATCCTCTGCATTACCCTCCAGCCAAGGGGCAGAAAGATATAAAGACCTGATGCAAGCTGTCTGATAAATCCACCTCTCAGAAGAAGCCTGTGGCTTACAGACTCGGCCTCCTGGCCAACCTCCCTCAAAGTAGGTATAAATAGTTTTGAATAAAACATGGTAATAATTGTAAAATTACCATCTTCAGAAGGTCAAGTGCAGGTATGTTAAAATAAATTCAGCCGGGATAGCTCAGCGGTAGAGCAGCTGATTCGTAATCAGCTGGTCGAGGGTTCGAATCCCTTTCCCGGCTCTTGTCTGATTTTTGTTGTGTAAGATTTTTTATTCCAATAGCTTAAAATCTTTCAAAGGAATCATGTCAAACTCAACAGTACCATGTATGAATTGCTTAAGTAACTTTCCAGATTTTCGCCATTTTACTGCCCTTGTTGAAATTTCAATTTCTTGCCATTCTTTATCTGACCGCTCGTTGTCCACTGAACAATGATGTAATCCCTTGTCATGATAGATGCTAAAGACGTCCGAACCTGCCGTACCATCTGGAAATCGGTTTTGGATCAATACCATGAAGTTGATAGTCTAAGGCCGCATAATTGCTATTCTATCTTCTAAAAGTATTGAACCAAAAATTGTTGCAGGTGTAAATTCTATTGGAAGCGAATTTATAAAATTGAGTCTTTTTCCATTTGGCGTGTCGTACCACACTACATCACTAAGTCCCTGTTACCAAGAAAAAAAATTAAATCTCCTTCATTTTCTGCTTCAAATGATTTGGTTTTTACATCCTTTTCACTTTCAATATAATCATAACGCCTCTTCAGAGGATGCCATGATAAACACCAAATGTTTTCTTGACCAATTAATTTATTAAGCCAAAATTTTAATTCTTCTGGCAAAGCATAAAATGCATAACTCATTATTATTCACTTTTATTTTAATCTGCTGTTTGTAATAATGTAAAACCAGGCGTTGTACCTGTAGCACGATATAATTTTAACCTCTAAACATAGGTATTTACCAGTCTCTATCCCCTTTTTTAAATCTTGTTTTTTCGGCATTTTACAGTAAAACTTTAGTTATCCCAAATTAAAGTTTTCGCTCAACAGTCCGAATCAAAAAGTGAAGGCCAAATACGGGAGAAAGGAGGTGGAAATAATTAGAAATTCCCAGGGCCTGAATTCAAACCGGTAAGAATTACCGGTAAAATTCTCAGAAGGAGGTATTTAAGATGCCAATCAATGACATTACCCTTACCGCTGGAATGCGGTCAAATCTTTTAAGCCTTCAGAAAACAGCAGAACTTTTTGACAGAACACAGGTAAGACTCTCAACAGGTAAAAAGGTCAATTCCGCCCTTGATGATCCTGTAAACTACTTTGCAGCAAAGGCACACATGAACAGGGCATCTGACCTTGCAGCGCTCAAGGATATGATGAATGAGGCGATCCAGACCGTTAAGGCTGCTGACGCAGGTCTTTCAGCAATTGAATCACTTATCTATCAGGCAAAATCTCTTGCCCAGTCAGCACTTCAATCAAATGATGCAACCACAAGGTCAAACTTGATGGCTCAGTACAATGAAATACTAAATCAGATAGACAATGTGGCTGGTGACTCCGGATATCGTGGCACAAATCTTATTGATGATGGTACAGACAATCTAGTTGTAATATTCAATGAAGATGGCACAAGCACCCTTACGATTAACCACCAGGATGCAACTTCCGCAGGACTCGGAATAAATCAGGCTACTGACTGGTCATCAGATACAAATATCCAGACATCAATCAGCGAGCTTGATTCTGCGATTGTTACCCTGAGGCAGTACTCACAGACCCTATCTTCTAATCTCTCAGTTGTTCAGACAAGGCTTGACTTCACAAACAATATGATCAATACTCTTACAAAGGGTGCAGAGAACCTTACACTTGCAGACATGAATGAAGAGGGTGCAAACCTGCTAATGCTCCAGACCAGACAGGCACTCGGTGTAACAGCTCTCAGCCTTGCATCTCAGGCAGCCCAGTCAGTACTGAGGTTATTCTAAATTAAGGCAGGGGCTCTGCCCCTGCCCTGATTGATTGCAGGTTATGCCATGGCTGTAACAGGAATAGGTGAAGGTCATTATCAAGTACTCCGTATAGGGTCTGAGGATAAAAAACAGGAATTTTTTTCTTCAGGTAAAATTGATGAAAAAGAATTTACCATTGAATTAAAAAAATCTGACAGTTTCAAAGAAATATACTGGATAAAATCAGAACTTTATAACTCATTACGCAAAGAAAATTTTAAAGACCTCATGGAAAATATTTCAGAAAAACCCCTCCACGTAAAAAAGGTATTTCCACCCTATCCACCTTTAGATGAAGACAGAATAAAAGCACTCACGAGTTTTTCTGCCTTCAGGGCACTTATTGAAAGGCTCACAATACCGCCTGAACAGAAAGAAGAAATAACCAGACTTTCCGCTGAGACAGCTGAGATAAAAAGTCTTCAAATAAGGCACTACCTTTCTAAAGAAAAAAATAGTATAACAGGAGAAATGATTTTTTTAAAGGAATTTTAACATGGCTCTCAAGATAAATCTTAAACCAGGAGAAAAGATAATCATAGGTGGAGCAGTAATTAAAAATGGCGACAGGCCAAACACAATTTATATAGAAAATAAAGTCCCGCTCTTAAGAGAGAAGGACATAATGAAAGAGGAGGATGCCCTCACCTACTGTAGCAAGATATATTTTGTTATACAGCTCATGTATATAGATGGTAAGAACATGTTAGATTATCACAGAATTTACTGGAAGCTCGTAAGGGAACTTGTTGATGCTGTTCCGAGGACAACAGGTATAATTGACCAGATAAGTCAGAACATTCTTGAAGAAAATTATTATCAGGCATTAAAGCTTGCGAAAAAACTCATGGAATTTGAAAAGGAGGTATTAAATTATGTTAAAAACAGGCATTGAGGCTTACAGGGATGTTGAGAAAGCCACCCTTTCAGGAAGGGAACTTGAAGCATCTATCCTTGTCAAGGCAGCCCATCTCCTTAAGGAGTGCAGGGATAGATGGAATGAGCCAGACAGGGATGAAAAGCTTGATAAGGCATTGAGGTACAATCAGAGGCTCTGGAGTCTTTTCCAGGCAGAACTCTCAAGACCTGACCATCCCATGCCAAAGAATTTAAGGGAAGACCTTCTGAGTCTCAGTCTCTTTATTGACAAAAGGACCTTTGAATTAATGGCATCACCATCTCCTGAAAAACTTGATATCCTGATAAAGATAAATCTTAATATAGCTGCTGGATTGAGATCAAAGCCTTGAAGTGTTTAATAAAGCAACCATAAGTGAAAACCTCTTTTCCGTACTTGGGAACAAATTTAGCAATTATTCCTCTTTCTCAGGGACAGCTCTTTCAAGGGCAATTGATCTTTACCTGAGTGGTAACTATGAAGGTTCTATCAGAGAACTGAGAAGGGCTATCAGTCTTGATCCCTATTCAGAAAATAGCATAAAGGCCTATGAATTTATGGCACAGGCCTTTTTGAAATTACAGAAAAAAGAGGATGCAGAAAAGACTTACAGAGAGGCAATTAAATTATTTCCTCAAAATGATAACCTCTATCTCAAGCTTGGATATCTCTACTTTCATGAAGGAAGATATAAAGAGGCTGAAGACGCCTTTTTAAAGGCTGTAAGATTAAATCCATCTGAAGATAATCTCTATGCACTGGGTCAGGCCTATCTATCACTTAATAAATTTAAGGAGGCAAAGGAGATCTTTCAAAGAATATTAAAAAGGGAACCGAAAAATTACGGTACTCTATATGCCCTTGGGCAGATATATGTAAGAGAGGAGAATTATGGCGAGGCAATAAAGATATTTAAAGAAGTGATCAGCATTAAGAGCGATTTTGCCTATGCTTATTTTGACCTAGGAGCGCTCTACGCTGATATGAATGAATTCAGTCTCGCCGAAGAACAGATCCGCATTCTTGAAGGAATAAATAAAGATCTGGCAGAGGACCTGAAGGCCTATATATTAAAGGTAAAAAAGCCAGGATTCATATTTGTAGATACCTCCAGAGCCTTTAATATAAAAAGGGGACCTGGTACACCTCTGAGCTCTCTTGACCCTGCTCTTTCAGTTCCTGGTGCATCAAAACGTTTCATGATAGAGTTTTATTTTGATAAACCCATGGACAGAAGATCTGTTGAAAAAATAACTAACTGGTCAATTACCAGATCATCAGGTATCAATCAGGGCGGTCTTTATAACTGGGGACTTCCTGTTCCTCAAACAGAAATATCAATCAATCCCCTGCCTGACCTTGTTATTTATAATTCTCAGAGGAATTCTGCTACAGTCATATTTACACTGAAACAGAATAGCACGGGTGATGGTACCATTGATCCATCCCATATTATTTTTAGATTCTATGGAAAGGACATCTATGGCAATTATATGGATCCTTCAAAGGATGAATACGGAGGTCTTTCACTAATAGTTTAAAAAGCTTAATCCAAAATCTATACTGCTAGCAAAATAAAAACCTTGCAGGCTTGCTTTTATGTTAAAATCTTTTCATGGGTCTTGGAAGGATAAGTGACCTTACAAATCCAAAAACACTTGTCCTTTTCTTTTTACAATTCTTTCTTATAATAGCATTTCTTGGCTATCGCTACTACATGGACTCCTCAGAAACATGTATCAAATGCCATGGAGACAGGGAAAAGATGGAAGAACTCGGTTATCCCGGGTTTTATATGACCGAAGAAGAAGTTAAAAAGGAAACAGGACACAAGCATGCAACCTGTAGGGACTGCCATCTTGGAAATGGAAGGACAATGGATCCTGAGAAGGCACACAGGGGACTTTTAAGACCATTGTTCATAAGTCATGCCGGAGAGGTCCTTGAAAGAAAAAAACTCTATAATAAATCAGAAAGTGAATTAAACAGACTCCTTCCAATGGGGAGTGACAGACTCTTTGAACTCCTTCCAAAGAAAAAAGATCAGGAAGGCAATTTATACATCCGTCCAGAGGTAAGAAATCTCCTCTGGCATGACAGGGATCCTGTGACCTTTAATTTTGACCCCGAGATTGCAGAGAAGACCTGTTCAAAATCTGGTTGCCATGTAGAGGAATTAAGGCAATTCAGAAAGACCATTATGGCAAGAAATTTCAGACAGAGGACTATGAGGACATGGCTTGAACCCTATGGACCTCACAACTGTGGCCCATCCTTTGCAGATCCACCACCTCCTCCTGTACTTGAAAGCACTGAATTTGATTTCAATAACATAGAAAGAATCCGGCAAGAATTAAACATAGAATTCACAAAAGAACAGGCTTTGACAAAACAGAAATTCTGTAATGTCTGCCATGCAGGATGTCTTGACTGCCATTACACACCTGGGAAAAATGGAAAGGTTCATTCATTCACAAAGAAACCTGATTCTTATTCCTGTGCCGGATGGGGAAGGGGTAATTCCATATGCCACCCTGGTGCCATGCAGTCCAGAAGAGGAGCGACATATATTGGAAATGATTACTCAATCCCTCGGGGCATGGAACCAGACATACACTTTAAGAAAAACATACACTGTACTGACTGTCACCAGACTGGTGAACTCGGAATGGGTGATATGGAGAGGAAGGCAGGCTGCCAGGACTGTCATGTGGAGATAGAGGAAGCTCATGAAAAATCTATTCATAAAAATCTTACATGCACAGCATGCCATGTAAGGCGTGCAGGTGGCTATCAGATAACAGTTTGGGGGAGGGGCATTGTTGGTGGAAGGGATAATCCCTTTAAAAAATACTCTCTTTATTATGGAATTCAGGAGCCCCTTATATTAATGAAGGACCAGAAGGGAAAGTGGTTTCCTGCAAAAATCTGGCCCCATGCAGTAGGAAATATAAAAATCGATGTCATACCATCAGGAATAAAATTCCGCTGGCCTGATGGAAGTACAAGAGATATGTATGCAATAATGGGAACCTTTGATGGCCTACCTCAGGCAAACAGGCATCTTCTCTGGCTAGAAATTCAGGAAGTGAGCCACCCCTTAGGAAAAGCCCGTAAATGTGATGACTGTCATAAGGAAAAACAGATCTCCCTTTCCAGCTGGGAGTTTCAGGACGACCAGGGTGCTGAGCCCTTCAGGGGTTCCTACAGGATATTTGCTGATAAAAATGGATTGATAATAGAAGAAATGAAAAATACGACGCCCATAAGACTACTTGAGGGATACAGGCTTGAGGACTTTGCCTCGTGGGTTTACCTGAAGGATAAATGGAAAATAGAAGGAGATTTTTCAATAAAGACAGATGAAAAAAAATATATAAAATATCTCAGGCTTGATAAAAAAATAAGAAAGACTCCTGTAGCTGAGCTCAGAGAAAGGCTAGGTATAAAGGAAAGACTGAGACCAAATATCATAAAGGCTATTGCCATACATAATCCTGATGGACTAAAATAATTCATGAAGAAACTTCAGAAATTCTACAAGCTTAAAGAGAGGGAAGGCTTTACCCTGATTGAGGTACTTGTTGTTATATTTATTCTGAGTATCCTTGCTGCAATTGTTGCACCAAAAATAATAGGAAGAACTGATGATGCGAGGATAGCAGAGGCAAAGCTCCAGATTAAAAACTTCGAGACAGCACTAAAGCTCTTTAAACTTGACAATGGCTTTTATCCCTCAACAGAACAGGGACTTGAGGCATTGATAACAAAACCCACCACAGGAAGGATTCCACCTAACTACAGAGAAGGCGGTTATCTTGAGCAGAAAAAGATTCCCCTTGATCCATGGGGAAATCCCTATATCTATCTCAGTCCTGGCATACATGGAGACTATGATATAATCTCCTATGGTGCTGATGGAAAAGAGGGAGGAGAAGGAAAGGACGCTGATATCACAAACTGGAACATTCAATAAAGGATTTACCCTTATCGAGATAATCACAGTCATTTTTATCCTATCTATTGCTATTGCAATTGTCCTTCCATCAATTAATGTAGAAAGATCTATAACCTATGAAGTAAAGAGATTTGCCGCTCTTCTTAGATACATGCTTGATGAAGCAGCAACAAAAAAGGAGGTCCTCCATCTTACCATCGAGATCCCTGAAAAAAGGGTGATCTATGAAATCGCTGAAGGCAGAAAGGAGGAATCCTTTAATTATTTTACAGCGGTAAGGTCTTCTTCAAGAGGAGATATTAGGGACTCTATACTAACTTTATTTTTCTATCCTACGGGAGTGAAAGAGAATTTTATCTTTACATTTCAGAATCGAAAGGAAAAGTATGAGGTAAATATAAATCCCATAAGCAGAAGGGTCAAGATAGAAAAGATTAATGAATTTTAATTGGAAGAGCACTATTTTCACTGACATGTATAAGGATTCGGGTTTCACCCTCATAGAGGTACTCGTGAGTCTCGCTGTGGTGGGCTCTCTTGTGGTTGTCCTTTACAGTCTTCTTTATCATATGAATCTAAATCTTGAACATGAAGACCTTCTAAGAGCCACACTTCTTGCAAAGGAAAAAATCTATGAGGAACCACTTAAAAAAGAATCAGAGGAGGGCAGATTTCCTTCTCCCTACGATAAATTTTATTACAGAAAGACTATCATTGATACACCCTTTCAGGGCATAAAGATATTAAGACTCACAGCAGGCACAGATAGAGACTTGGTAACAATGGAAAGATTCATAAGAAAGATTGAATAGATACCCGGTAAAAACTAATTAAAGGTTAATAAGAATGAGCACCCTGCCATTGATAAAGCATCTTCTAACTTTAAAAAGAGGTTTCACCCTTATAGAGGTTCTTGTTGCATTAGCCATTGCCTCCATTATCTCAGTAGCACTTTTCAGCATCTATATCTCAATAGAGAATAATCTTTCTCAGATAGAAGGAAGGTCACTAAGGTTTCAGGAGGCCAGGAATTTACTTGAGATGCTTTCAAGGGAGATATCCTCAGCTTATTTAAACAGAGATGATCAGAGAACATTCTTTGTTATAAAAGATAGAGATATCTTTGGAAAACCTGCCTCAGTCCTGAGTTTCACAGCCTTTAAAGAAAGGGGTCTGATGAGTATCAATTACGAGGTTAAGGAAAGGGATAAAAGACTTATTATTGTAAAGATAGAGGGACCTGCCTTCAGGCAAGAGAGAATGGAGGCAGAAATCATTGAGGATATTGAAGGATTTCTGGTTGAGATTCCTGACAAAGGTAACCCCCTCAGGACATGGGACAGTGAACTTACAAAAAGACTTCCCGAAAGGATCAGGATAACTATCAGGATTAATATTAACCAGAGAAAGATTGAGCTAACTGAGACAGTTTTCCCGAGGCTCAGATGAAGAGGGAGAAAGAGAAAGGATTTATACTCATTCCAGTTCTACTTGTGTTTACTGTTATTATTGCTATGGTAGGAGACTTTTCCTATGAGATATTTGTGAATACAGTGAGTCTTAAAAATTATGTTATATCACAGAGGCTCTCTGTACTAGGCAGTTCTGCAATGGATTTCGCCATTGAACATATAAGCAATTATATGAAGGGACTTCAGTATACAGATCAAAGGGAGATTATCCTTGAACTTTCGGGATTTATTGATGAAGAAGGGTTGAGTCTTGTCGTTATTTTGAGTGATGAGAATGCAAAATTTAATATTAATTCTCTCTATACCCACAGTAGCATTGATAAGACCAGGGCACGTGAAGGCCTCAGAAAGCTTTTCCATAAGCTCAAGGTAGATGAAGCAATTGCTTATACCATCTCCGACTGGATAGACAGGGATAGCGATGAGGAATATCCGGGTGGAGAAAGGTTTTCAAAAAACAGGGGTCTTTACAGTATTGAAGAACTACTCCAGATACCGGGTATAAATGAAGAAATATACGATAAACTCAAACCCTATGTGACCTGCTATACTGATGGAAAGGTAAACATAAACTCTGCATCAGTTGAAGTCCTCCTTACTATGGATGGAATAACAGAGGCTATTGCAGAGGCTATTATAAATTATAGAAATGAAAGACCCTTTGAAAAACCTGAAGACCTCAAAAATGTATCAGGCATAAGTCCGGCAATTTATCAGTCCCTTCAGGGAAGATACACTGTAAAGGCATTGGTTTATGGAATCACTATAAAGGCTGAACAATCAGGAATAAAGAAATTAATTCACGGAGTTGTTAATCCAGAGATATTAAGATTAAAATATTACAGGGAAGAATGAGATGGCAAGGATTCTATTCATTGACATTGATAAAGAATTTAATATAATCATTTCTGAAAAAAACAGAAGGGATTTTAAAGTCCTAAGGTCTGTAAAACTCAAGAAAGAAGAATTTCACAGGATAAAAGCTGAAATGAATTCAGGTCTGTCCGGACTTAAGACCCCTCGTTGTTATATCAGTCTGCCCCTGAGCAACTTTAATTTCAGGATAGTAGAGCTTCCCTTCAGGGAAGAGGATAAGATAAGAGAAGTTCTTCCCTTTGAATTAAAAGAAAAGATCATCGAACCCCTTGAGAATTTTGTCTGGGATTTTTTAATACTTCCCTCTGAAAAAGAAGATACCCAGAGGGTTCTGGTTGTTTATACAAAAAAAGATGAACTAACTTCTCTCTTAAGGACTCTTTCAGATGTAGGGATCACACCCGATGTAATTAGCTCATTTTCTTTGAGATATGTAATTGAAAAAGGTTTAAAAACAGAAGATCTGCTCAATCCGCCGGACTATAAAGACCACCTGCCAGAACTGATTAGAAAGGAATCTGAAAAACCCCTTATAAACCTTCTTAAAGGTGGCCTCGGTATCACTCTGGAGAGGGAGAATATTTTAAAAAGAATTAAGATAACGAACGTCCTTCTTATCCTTCTTCTCTCAGTCCTTATTCTTGCCTATACTGTATCCATAAGGAGAAACTATTCAGAAACAGAGAGGCTCCGAGCTCTTATTGCCGAGGAATACAGAAAGGAATTCCCGCAGGAAAGGATAAAGGACGAATTACTTCAGTTAAAATCCCACCTGAAAGAGATAAAAGAGAAAAAAGATATACTTACAGGAATACCGGTAACCGAGCTTCTGAAGAAGATAAAA
This sequence comes from Thermodesulfovibrionales bacterium, assembly GCA_026417875.1. NCBI lineage: Bacteria > Pseudomonadati > Nitrospirota > Thermodesulfovibrionia > Thermodesulfovibrionales > Thermodesulfovibrionales bacterium. Next base: position 68,332 of record JAOACK010000004.1, read on the forward strand.
CCTTCTGGAGCCATTACTATTGATTCAGTAGATATAGATTCAAGGAGTATTACCATTAAAGGTGAATCAAGAGACCTTGCAGGAATTGAGGCCTTTAAGGAAAAGTTAAAAGAAGGTTTCAGAAATCCTGCTATCCTTGAAAGCGGACAGTTTTTAAATAAATTCAGATTTACTATAAAAGCTGAGAGATGATAAAGGAATTTTACAGAACAGCCATCCTGATATTTCTTGTTCTTACAGTTTTAATAACAGGCATTTTTATAAAGATAAAAACAGAAAAGGAACTGGCCTATCAGAAAAAGAGACTTAGCGAGTTCCGTATCCTTTTGACCGAATACAGGAATATCAAAGAAGAACTTTCAAAAATAGACAAAAGGACAGGCGGTAAAGCCCTCATTGAGGAGATAAATTTACTTCTCCATACTACAGGCTTAAAGGGAAAGGTCAGGTCACTTAAAGAAGCTCAGAAGAAAGAGACATCCTTCGGTATAATTGAAGAGACTGAGCTTGTTATGGAAAGACTCACCATGAATGAACTTGTAAATATCCTTTATCATGTAGACCAGAGACATTCTCTTTCAATAAGCCGTATAAGCATGAAAAGATCCTTTGATTCTCCAGAGTTTCTAAATCTCACAGTCATGCTCTCAGGCCTGAAAGGGAGATGATGCCTGCTTTTAGATTACTTAGGTACCTTGTCTTAATACTGATTAGCCTGGCAGTGATGATAGAAGGGCTCTGGCTCATTGCTATACCAGAAGAGCTTGTAAAGGAAAAATTGCTTTCCTTTATCCCGCCGGGCATAGAGATTGAGATCGATGGTTTGAAGAAGAAGATGATACCAGGGCTTTATATCCAAAGGGCTGTTTTAAAAGCTGGTGATACAGAGCTTATACTTAAGGAAGTCTCTGCATCCATTAAACCTTCTCTACTAGTGGAAAGGCCTGGCATAAAAATAAAGGCAAATAACAGTATAATCCAGGGTAGTGTATATTCTGCAGGAGATGCGGTGATAAACATAGATGGTTTGAGGCTTAGTGAAATCAAAAACCCTTATGTGAAAGGAGACTGTATACTTTTCCTTATTTCAGAGATAAAAGGGCAGAAGGGTTGGATAGAATTTTCTTGCAAAAATGCAAGGCTTGAACCTTTCAAAGAAGATAAACTCTATATACCGCTTAACCTCATAGATAATATCAGTGGAAGGATAAATATTGATGGTAAAAATTTGACCATTGAATCAGTAACCTTTTCAGGAAAGGATATTTATGGAAGGATAAAGGGCACAATTGAAAATAAGCTTGCTGACCTTATCATTGAACTAATGCCTGAAAAGGAACTGAACAGTTCTCTCATGCTATTAATGCCAGGAGCAATGGTCTCACCTGGATACTTTAAAATAGAGATAAAAAGGAGATTATGAAACTCCCTCTGGTTGCCATCGTTGGAAGGCCTAATGCGGGGAAATCCACCCTCTTTAACAGGATCATCAGGCAAAAAAAAGCCATAACTGAAAAAACACCCGGTGTTACCCGTGACAGGATAGAGGCACAGGCAGAATGGGATGGCAGGAGATTCATACTTGTTGATACAGGGGGTTTTACCGATATTGAAGATACAATAATGGCACAGGTACGAAAACAGGCACTTTTTGCTATTGATGAAGCAGATGTGGTGATCCATCTGCTTGACTCAAAGACAGGAGCAACACCAGAGGATATGGAATTAATGCGTTTTCTCAGGGAGAAAAATAAAAAGACCATCTTTGCGGTCAATAAAATTGACACACCTTCAAAAAAAGACCTTATCTACGAATTTTACAAACTCGGTGATGAACCTATGCCTCTTTCTGCCCAGACTGGATATGGTATTGAAGAATTAATGGAGAGAGTTCTTTCGTTACTGCCTGAAAAAAAAGAGAAAGAGACTGTAATTCTTCCAAAGATTGCAATTGTTGGAAGACCCAATACAGGAAAATCCACACTGGTTAATACCCTCCTTGGAAAAGAAAGGATGATAGTGAGCCCTGAACCGGGAACAACAAGGGACTCTGTTGATTCTATCTGCAGATATTACGGTAAGGAATACATTCTTATTGATACTGCTGGCATAAGAAGAAAGGCAAGGATTGAAGATAGTATTGAGTTCTATTCTGTTACGAGGGCAATGAGAAGTATAGAAAGGGCTGATGTGGTAATTCTACTTTTAGATGCCCTTGAAGGGATTACTGATCAGGACCAGAAGATAGCAGGCCTGATAAGGGAAAATAATAAATCCGCAATTGTAGCCTTCAACAAATGGGATAAGGTTGAAGAGCCCGATAAGAGGCTTAAATTTCTTCTTTCTGAATTCCAGAGAAAGTTGCCCCATCTAGACTATGCACCCATTCTTACAATATCAGGACTTGAAAAAAAGAGAGTAACAAAAATATTTCCTCTCATAGATGAAATACTCGCAGAAAGGAAGAAAAGAATAACCACCGGAGAATTAAACAGGATTTTGAAAAAGATAAAAGAAGAACTCATGGTGCCGGCATACAAAGGGAAGGAAGTGAAGATTTATTATCTTACCCAGGCAGAGACAGAACCACCGGGATTTGTCCTTTTTGTAAACTTCCCTCAGGCAATAAAGGAACATCATAAAAAATATATAGAAAATCTGCTCAGAGAAAGCTTTGGTTTTAAAGGAAGTCCCGTAAAGATTTATATAAGGGAGAGTAGGTAGTTACTGTTATGTTAATTTTGAGGATCTATAAAAGTTTTAGTAAAATAAATAATGATAGTGACAGTTAAAAAAAGCGCCTCTCTTCAGGAATTTCTCCTTAGCCGGGGTTTTAAGAGAAACAGGATAAGACAGCTTCTTAAATATGGCTCAATATATGTAAACGGAAAGTCTGTCAGAAGATATGACCATCAGCTAAAGGAGGGAGACAGGTTATCCATAGAGATCAAAAAAGACGCCTCAGAGATACTACAGAGATTTAAAATAAAAATAATCTATGAAGACAAACATATCATAGTTATTGACAAACCTCCTGGACTACTGAGTATTGCCACAGAAAAAGAAAGGGAAAGAACAGCCTACTACATACTCAATGAATATCTTAAAAATAAAAATGAGAGGGTCTTCATTGTACACAGACTCGACAGGGATACCTCGGGGATTATGATATTTGCTAAAACCGAAGAGGCAAAGAGGCTGCTGCAGGCAGGCTGGAATGAAGCGGAAAAGACCTATATCTGTCTTGTGGAAGGAAGACTCAAAGAAAAAGAAGGTATAATCACTGGGTATCTTAAAGAGACAGATACCTTTCTTGTTTATCCAGTAAAAAGCAGGGTAGACTCAAAATATGCTGCTACAGAATACAGGGTCTTAAAGGAAGGCAGAGATTACTCCCTTCTTGAGGTAAAACTTCTTACAGGAAGAAAGAACCAGATAAGGGTTCATCTTTCAGCCATAGGTCATCCAGTAGCTGGTGATAAAAAATACGGTGCAAAGACAGACCCGCTCAGAAGACTCTGCCTTCATGCAGAAAGCCTCTCCTTCAAACATCCTGTTACAGGTAAGTTTTTTAGACTAGTGAGCAAAAGTGGATTTTTGGAAAAACTTTTAGGCCAAAAGAAAGGATTAAAAGAATAGGTAATATGAGAATTTAGAATCTCTATACTTTTGCTTACAATTTTTATCAAATTCTAAAGGAAAATTTTTGCTTCTTTCTGAGAGAATCTATTTTTTAACCTTCATAATCTCTATCGTTTTAATAAATCTATCAGGAGTGTGACTATTAGGATACTCCGGTGTAATATTGATGATAGGATATGTTTCTGTCTTTAAAAATTAAAGGTGAACACCATTAAGTCTATTTCTCCATTTTTTAAATTTTAATCTTTCAGTAAAGTAATTTTACACTATTTTACTTAATACAAAATCACAGGTTTCAATCTTAAAATTCATGGAATTATAAAAATTCATGGCATTAATATTATTCAACTGAGTTCGCACTTTGACAGTAAAAATATCTTCATCTTTAAACCATCTTAAAGCCTTCTCTACAAGAGCCTTACCCAGTCCTTTACCCTGAAATCCACGCGCCACACCGACAAGAACGATCCTGCCAGTATCTTTTTCTTTTTTGCAGGAGATAAAGCCCTTTTTAGGTATCCATAAAACAATATCAGCACTTATACCTTTTACAGAATTCACTATCCAAGTCTCAAAGAATTTATCTGCCTCCTTTTTTTTAAAAAAAGGATCCCTGTAAAAACGGCTCTCCTTAAAAAGGCCTTTAGCAATCTTTTTCAGACCGGGTATATCCTTTTCTTCAGCTTTCAATACCCGGTCTTTAGCAGGATCGCCAGAAAATTTAAAGGTCCTTGTATCAGTGACCCATGTAATTCCTATGTCAGAAAGATAAAATCCACTCATGGTTAAAGTACTTATTAAAGCAATATCAAATGATGAAAGTCTGCAGATAAGATAATCGAATCCTTTTTCTTCTGCTCTCTTTATTTCTTTCTTAATTGAACTGAAGGTGAATTTTTCAGATATGATGAGTTCACCGATCTTTCGCCCAAAAAAATTGCTATCCCAAGATAATTCCTTTATCACTGGAGCAAATCTCTTATTATATAGAGAGGTCTTCTCTGCACTTCCTGATAGGTTCTTCCAAGATATTCACCAAAGATACCGAGCACTAAAAGCTGAATTCCGCCAACAAAGAAGATCGAGACAATAATTGAGGCATAACCAAGAACAGGAATATTATATGCTATCTTTCTGTAAATAAAATAAATACCTGTTAGAAGGCTTACAAAAGAGCTAAGGAGACCTAAATAGGTTGCAAGTCTTAAAGGCACAATAGAAAAAGATGTTACAGCGTGAAAGGCGAGCCTGAAAAGTCTTGGTATATTATATTTGCTCTTCCCTCTCAATCTTGGATTGTGTTTTATTTCAACCATGGCCGCATTAAATCCAGCCCATGCCATCATACCGTGAATAAATCTTGAATATTCTCTCATTTCCTTTAAAACATCCACGAGCCTCCTGCTCATAATCCTCAGCATTGTCTGGCCGGCTGGCATGTCAACACCTGAAAATCTTCTTAAAATCCACCAGAAAATAAAAGATGTAATCTTTTTAACAACAGGATCATGTCTCTCCTTTCTGATACCGTAAACTAAATCATATCCCTCTTTAAACTTTTCATATAGCTTAGGTATCTCTTCAGGTGGATCCTGAAGGTCTCCATCCATCAGGATTACGGAATTGCCCTTTGCATGGTCAAGACCTGCTGTTATTGCAATGTGATGCCCGAAGTTTCTTGAAAAACTTATCCCTTTTACTCTTGAGTCTCTTTGGTGAATATCTTTTATCACTTCCCAGCTTCTGTCCTTACTGCCGTCATCAACCATTATTATCTCATAAGCACCAAGTTTCCCCATGACAGCGCTAAGTCTCTCATATAATTCATAAATATTGTCCTCTTCATTGTAAATAGGAATGATAACTGAAAATTCAGGAGATACTTTTGGCTTTTCCATTGTCCCCATGGATTATATTATAATATATAATGCATAAAATTGAGTTCTTTAAACACAGTATTGAGGAAAGTGATATCCAGTCTGTTAATCAGGTCCTCAGGTCAATATTCCTCACAACAGGTGAGAAGGTAAAAGAATTTGAAGAAAAATTCTCCTCCTATCTCGGCTCTAAATATACCATTGGAGTAACAAGCTGTACTGCTGCCCTTCATCTAAGTCTGATTGCAGCTGGTATCAAAGAAGGAGATGAGGTCATAACCACTCCAATGAGTTTCTGCGCAACTGCAAACTCAATACTTCATGCAGGTGCTAGACCTGTATTTGTTGATGTGGAAGAAGACACAGGCAACATAAATGCAGAGCTAGTGGAGAGAGCTATCACGGAGAAAACCAGGGCTATCATACCGGTACATCTTTACGGACAGATGGCTGATATGAAGAGACTGAGAGAGATTGCTGACAAACATAATCTTATACTTATAGAGGATGCTGCCCACAGCATTGAGGCGGAAAGAGATGGTGTAAGACCGGGACAGCTCTCCTTTACAG